>JAJYMF010000234.1 GCA_021787175.1 Pseudomonadota bacterium
GACAGCAATTCGCGCCCGACGATACCCGGAAACGAAACGTTCAGGGTCGTGGGCAGGCGCTCGCTCGGATGGCCATTGAGCATCAGACCGGGAACGGCCGCCGCCAGCCGCTGGTGCAAGGCGTCCCGCAGCGAGCGCAGCTTTTCCGCCGCCGCCGGCAGGCGTTCGCGCGCAAGCCTCGCAGCCGCGCCGAGGCCGACTATCTGCGCCACATTCTCCGTTCCCGGACGCAGGCCATGCTCCTGTCCCGCGCCGAACTGGATCGGCGCGATCGGCGTGCCCGTGCGGACATAGAGCGCGCCCACCCCTTTAGGCGCATAGAACTTGTGGCCCGCAAGGGTCAGCAGATCGACCCCCAGCGCATCGACGTCGAGCGCAAGCTTGCCGGCGGATTGCGCGGCATCGCTGTGCAGCAGGATGGCGCGCGCCCTGGTGATCGCCGCGATCTGCGCAATGGGCTGGATCGTGCCGACCTCGTTGTTGGCGTGCATGATGGAGACAAGCGCGGTATCCGGCCGCAGCGCGGCGGCAAGCTCCGCGGGATCCACGCGCCCGTACGCGTCGACCGGAATCACGCTCAGCTCCCATCCTTCGCTGCGCAAATGCAGGGCCGGCCCGATCACCGCCGGATGTTCCACCGCGCTTACAACCAGATGCCGCTTCGCACCCGCCAGCGCGCGCGCGACGCCGAGCAGCGCCAGATTGTTGGCTTCGGTGGCGCTACCGGTGAACACGATTTCGTCCGCGGCAGCGCCCAGAAGCGCCGCGACCGATACGCGCGCTACATGCACCGCCTCGGCGGCCTTACCACCGTAAGCATGCGACGAGGACGGGTTGCCGTAGTGTTGCGCCAGGTAGGGCAGCATCGCCTCCAGCACTTCGGCCGCGACCGGCGTGGTGGCGTTGTAGTCGAGGTACACCGGTGCGCTCATCGCGACGCCTTTGCCGGAGCCGGCATCCGCGCGCTTCGGCTCGGGCTCAAAATACGATCACCTTGTCCGCCCACTGCGTCCAGGACGTCAGCTCGGCCAGCGTACTTCTGCGGCTTCCGTCCACAAGTTCGGCGTCCGAGATCGCACGCGCATCCATGCAGGTTCCGCACACGCCCACTTCAGCCTTGTTGCGCACCACCCGGCCAAGCATGATCTGAATATTGTAGAAACCCTCGGCAACCTTTTGCCCGCGTTTGGCGCAGGAAGCTGCATCGCCGATCAGGAACAGCTTCACTTCTTCGCCTTCGGCCTTCGACAGGGATCCGGCCAGGTGCAAACCGTTATAGCTGCGCTCGCTGCCATAGGGAGCATCGTTCAGGATGAACAGGGTTTTCATGCTGGAGTCTTCCTTCATTGCGAATTCGATTCGCGCGCGACCGCGAGCCCTGCGCGGTTCCATTGCTCCATGCCGCCGCGCAGAACACGGACGTCGGTAAAGCCGGCTTGTTTGAGTTGAAGCGCGGCTGTTTGCGAACGCTGGTGGGTGCGACAGACCAGCGTCAGCGCTTGCTGCTTTGATTGCCCCAGTTCGGCCAGGCGCGCAGGCAGTTCCTCCAGCGGAATGTTGCGCGCACCCGGGATGTGGCCGAGCGAACCGATAAAGTCGCCTGCGGCGCGAACGTCGATCAGCAGCGGCCGGTCGCCTTGTTCGAGCGTGGTTTTCAGGCTGTCGCTATCGATCCAGCGGATGCCGGCCTGGCGAAACTGTCGTACCAGGCGCGGCAGGAAGGCGACCAATGCGAGCAGCGCCAGCGCCAGCAGCGCGTTGCGCACCGCCCCATCACCGCCCGCCAGCGCGGTGCGCCCCGCATAGCCGAGCCAGGCATAGGCGAGCGCCCCGGGAAACATGCAGACGAAAGACGCGGCGGCGTAGGCGACCAGCGGAATTCGCGTCAAGCCAAGCGCGTAGTTGACTAGGTTGAACGGGAACAGCGGCACCAGGCGCACGAAGGCGACAAAGCGCCAGCCTTCGGCTTCCACACCGTCGATGAGCTGTTTCAGCCTGCCACCGGCTCTGCGCGCGACCCAATCCGCGGCGAGGTAGCGCGCAATGATGAAGGCGAGCGTCGCGCCCAGCGTGGCGCCGCTCAGGCTGTAGAGCGCGCCCGGGACCGCGCCGAACAGCGCGCCTGCCGCGAGCGTGAGCACCGCCCCGGGCAGGAACAGCACGGTCGCCGCCGCATAGAAGAGCATGAACGCGAGCGGCGCCCAGGCGCCGGCGCCTGCGAGCCAGCGGTTGAGCGCGTCGGCGCTGAGCGCGTCGCGGTTGGCGAATCCGACGGCTAGGCCCGCAGCCAATGCCAGGGCCAGCACTACCCGGGCTGCGTTACCTGGCTTCATGGGCCGATTCCGTCGTGCTGCCGATGGCATAGCCGCCACCGGCGCCGCGGAAGGGAAGCGCGAGCAAACCGGTGAGCTTGACCGCGGCGTCGCTGCCGGTGAGTCCGCGCACGCCGATCGCCATGCGCTCCTGCGGCAGCCGCGAATGTTCGCGATACGTGCCGCACAGCCGGTCCCACCAGGGCAGATTGAAGCCGAAGTTGCTGTTCGCCTCGGCCGGCTCCATCGAATGATGGATGCGATGCATCTCGGGTGTCACCAGCATCCGGCGCAGCCAGCGGTCTACCGATTCGGGCAGCCGCAGATTG
>JAJYMF010000056.1 GCA_021787175.1 Pseudomonadota bacterium
GGTTCCGCCGCTCGAGGTGGCCGCCACCCGTCCACCGTGCATTCGCGCGATCGCAGCCACGATGGCCAGGCCCAGCCCGTGGTTGCGGGCCGCTCCGCTGCGAGACGCATCGACGCGGTAGAACCGATCGAACAGACGCGGAAGGTGCTCGGGCGCGATCGTCGCGCCTTGATTCACCACGCTCAGCGAGGCCGCGTCACGGTTCCCCTCGATCCGCACGACCACCTCGCTGCCTCGCTGCGCGTGTCGTGTGGCATTGCTTATGAGATTGGACAGCGCCCGCTGAAGCAAGCGGGCGTCTACGGCCCCACCCGCGTCGCCGTCGACGCGCCAACGCAGTCCAGCCTCTTCCATGTGTGCCTCGTGCAGTTCGGCCACCGCGCGGGCGACGTCGGCAAGGCTCTGCACTGCCTCGCGCCGCGCCTTCGCGCCGCGGTCCGCCTGGGACAGGAAGAGCATGTCCTGTACGATGAGGGACATGCGCTGCAGTTCTTCGAGGTGCTCGCCCAGCACGTCACGCAGTTCATCGGCTTCGCGGGCCTTGCGCAGGGCGACCTCCGTACCTCCTATCAGCGTCGCCAGCGGCGTGAACAGTTCGTGCGCGACGTCGGCATTGAAGGCCTCCAGCTGCTCGTAGGCCCGGTGCAATCGGTCCAGCAGATCGTTGACATGCTGAACCAGTGCGGCGAGCTCCTCCGGCTGGGCCGATCCATCGAGCCGGCGATCCAGTGTGTCGGCCGCCAAAGCCTGGACCTGCAAGGCAAGGTTACGGACCGGGCGCAGTCCAAGCTGCACCAGCGTGAAGCCGCCGATTGCAATGACGATCGATCCGGCCAGCGCAGCTGCGGCGAGCGTGCGGGCGAGTCGGGACAGCACACGGTCGTCTTCGGTGGTGTCCAGAGTCAGGGTCGCCTGGACCGGCCCGGATGCCGTTGCCGCCTCAAACCGCGTGACCAGGGTCTGGCGCAACGGCGGTGCGGTGGGTCCGGCATACAGGACCTGGCCCTTCGCATCGGTGAGCACCAGCGTCAGGTCCTGCCGGCCGACCATCGCATCGTCGAGCTTGTGCGTCAGCGCCGCATTTCCCACCACGCCGGCCTCGGCGATCAAATGGGGGTAATCGTACTTTTCGTGCAGATTGACACGCTTAGGCCGGGAACCCTGATTCGGCGCGGCTTACAGCCCCATCGGCGTTTCCAGTAGAGTCACGAATTCGTCTCAGATCGGGAGGGTTCGTGTCCAGCTATGAATTCAGGTATGTAGGCGCCGATAGCCTGCCAAGCCGACTCTCCGAGTTTGACGTCCAGCAATACTTCCGGTTATCGCAACTCGACGTTGCAGCGCTCAACGAGCGATTTCGGACTGATCGCCGTGCCGGCGCGGCCGTCCTTCTGCTCTTTATGCGGGCGTCCGGCCGGCCGTTGGATCGGTTCACCGCCCTGCCCAAAGCACTGCTCCATCATGTGGGCGAAGCACTCGACATTAGAGCACCCACAATCGCCTCGCTGCGCTCGATGTATGCGCGGCGGCAGACGCTGTACGAGCACCAGCTCTGGCTGAAGGGATATCTCGGGCTCAATGATGTCGACCAGGCTGCAAGTGACCGCCTTGTCGCCTACCTCAGTGCGCAAGCCGGCGAGACCGTGTCCGTCGACGAGCTGGTCGTAGCTGCCAACCGTTGGCTGTACGAACAGAAGCTGGTAATCCCCGCCGACCGCCAGGTGCGTGACCTCGCGCGCAAATGCTACGCGAGTGCAGAGGCAATCATCTTGAAGCTGGTCAGGGCATCGATCCCTGATCAAACGATAGCGCGCTGTCGATCCACTGTGTTCGGTTTGCAAGGCGGCGGTCCGATGACGGTCTTGGAATGGCTCAAGAATCCATCAAAGCGTCACAGCCCGAGCACCTTGTCCGAGACCCTCGAAAAGATCGCCTTTTTGAAGGACCTCGGCGCCGGCACGTGGGCGTTCGAGTCGATCCCGCTTGAAAAGCAGCGTGGCTACGCGCAGGCGTTGCAGGCCCGCCGCCCCGCCAAGACCCGCGAATTGAGCCCGGCGAGTCAAACCATCGAACTGGTCTTCTTCCTGCGAATCACACTGCTCGAACTCACCGACAGCGTGATCTACCAGGCTGGCCGGCGCGTCTCCGACCTGGTGCGCCAGGCCTACGACAAGACCCAGGTGCGGCAAGCGCGCTCGTCGGCCGAATATCGCGACCGACTGGTGTCCATCAAAACGCTGGTGGACGACATCGGCCGGCCCGCTGAAGAGCGACTGGCGGCCATCCGCGAGCTGGTGGCGGACATGGGCCTGCCTTCGGCCAGCAGCCACGCCGCCAACGTTCGACAGCTGCTCACCGACGAGCCCGCCCGCATCCGGGGACTTCTGAGTAACCGTCTTCGAAGTCAAGCTCCGTGAAGCGATTTGTCCCAAGGCTTGCCGGTGCGGACCATTGCGTTGAGGGTGGTCAGCAGCTTGCGCATGCAAGCCACCAGGGCGACCTTGGGCAGCTTGCCTGCTGCCTTCAGGCGCTCGTAGAACGACCTGATGGCGGGGTTGTATCGCACCGCGGTCAAAGCGGCCATGTACAGGACGCGGCGTATTTCGAAGCGCCCGCCCTGCACGCGCCGCCTGCCTTTG
>JAJYMF010000206.1 GCA_021787175.1 Pseudomonadota bacterium
GTGAAACGCACCTGCGCCGATGGTAGTGTGGCTCTAGCCATGCAAGAGTAGGTCACCGCCAAGGGCTTTATCCCCAACGGGCCGATCCTCACCGATCGGCCCGTCGCTTTTTCTCCACTCGCTCAACCCCTCCACCACTGACCCGCTTGGCGAGCGGCAGCAAACAGGTGGCGCGGCTCAGCCCTCGGCACGCCGCTCGCACCAGTCCGCCAGCGCGGCGAGATCGGCAAACTCGAGATCGGGTGCCGGACCGTGCTCCCAGCGGCCACCGTTGCGGTTGATCCACGCCGAGCGCAGCCCGGCTGCCTGTGCGCCAGCCACGTCCAGCGCGGGATCGTCACCGACGTGCAGCACCGCCCCGGGCGGCACGCCGAGCCGGCGGCAGGCGGTGTGGAAGATCCGCATGGCCGGCTTGGCGCAGCCGGCTTCGCGCGCACTGAGACAGAAGCGGAAATGCCGGTCGAGGCCGATGCGGGCCAGGTCCGCGTTGCCGTTGGTCAAGCCGATCAGCGGCAGTCGCCGGGCAAGGCGTGCCAGCGCCTGTGCGGCGTCGGGATACAGTTCGACCTGGTTGCGCGCCTCGAAATACACCTCGAAGGCCTCGTCGACGCCACGCGTACTTTCGCCGCAAGCGGCGAACGCGGTGGCCAGCGTCAGTCGCCGCTGGGTGCTGAAATCGTGCGCGAGATCCGGGCGATCTTCGGCGATTCTCTCCCGCAGGCGGCGCATCGCAGGGACCGGGAATGCTTCGGCGACGCGCGGATACCGGCGGCGAAGCCACTGATCCAGCTGCCGCTCGGCGTGCTCGATGGCCGGTACCACCGGCCACAGCGTGTCGTCGAGATCGAGCGACAGCGCGAGGAGTTGCATCAACCGCCGCTGTCGTCGTCGGCCGCCGCCTTGTCGCGCGCGCGCTGCTTGAGCCTGCGCTGCCGCGCCTGTTCGGTCAGCGGTGAGGTCGGCGCGATGCTGGTGCCTTGCGAGTAGGTGGCGCCGGGTGCCGCAACCGGACCGTTCATCGCGACGGGTGCCGATTCGCCGTTGATCCGCGCGGCGATCCAGCTGCGGCGCTGACCCTCGCGCTGGGCAAGCGCGGCCGCGTCGGCGTAGGGGATCAGCATGTGTTCGCGCATGATCGCCCGGGCGCGCGGCGTGCTGATGAAAGCCATCAGCCGGCTCACCGCAGCCGCGTGCGGGTCATCGGGATTGGTGGCGAAATAGAGCGGGGTGTAAAGGGGATAGCTGCCGTCAGCGAGGTTGGCAACGCTGGGTCGGACACCTTCGATGTCGAGCATGCGCAGTTTCGGGTTGGCGAACACATTCGACAGCGTGCTGACGCCAAGGCCGTTCGGATCGAGCGAAACCGCGACCTCGAGCTGCTGGGTGTTGAGATACAGGCGCGGTGCGGCGACGTTGACGTCGCCGCTGCCGTACAGAAGCCGGCGCAGGCTGTATTCGACGCCATCCAGGGGGCTGGCGATCGAGTACAGATTGATCGGCGCATTGCGGCCGCCCAGCTGGCTCCAGTTGGTGATCTTGCCCCAGTAGATGTTGTACAGCTGCCGCAGCGTGATGTTGCGCACCGGGTTGTTCGGGTGCTCGATCATCACCAGTGCATCCCACGCCACCGGGGTGAAGGTCAGTTCACTTTCCTGGCTGCGCTTGGCGAAGGCCGGGCGCGCGCTGCCGGCGATGTCGACCTGGCCGCTGATCGCCTCGTCGATGCCCGAGATGGTGTTGAACGGCTGCACCTCCATGCGGCCCTGGCCGCTGCGCTGCCAGGCCTTGGCCAGCGACTCGGCAAGGCTGCGTGCGGTGGTGCTGTCGCCGCGCCAGCGCAGGGGAGGTTCGGCCTGCGCGGCGGCGGCATATGCCAGCGCCGCCAGCAGGAGCAGCAGCCACAGACGCGGGATGGGGTTTCGCATGTTCGCTTCTCGATCGCCGAACCGCGGCGTGCGCCCGATTATCGCCCCGTATGGCCCCGCGCGCATGCGCAAACGATCACTATTCCGCCATGATGTAAAACCCGCGTCCGTCGCGCACCACCGTCAGCAGCAGCTGGCGCGGGGGAGCGGCCAGCAGCGCGCGCAATCCGGCCACGCCCTCCACACGCCGCTGGTTGACTCCGACGATCACATCGCCCGGGCGCAGGCCGCTGGCGGCGGCCCGGCTGCCGGGCGCCACCCGCGTCAGCGCCACGCCGGGCAGGCCGCCGGGACGCTGGCCGGGCGCCAGGTCCGACAGCGTCGCGCCGGCCAGGCGCGGGTCGATCGAGCTGCCGTCAGCGGTCGCCAGCCGCAAGGGCTCGATCATGGCTTCCAGCTGCAGTCGCTGCGCGCCGCGCAGCACGCCGATGCGCGCGGACTGCCCGACGGGCAGCAGGCCTTCGAGATTGGCCAGATCCTGCGGCGTGCGCAGCGGCTGGCCGTTCAGCGCGTCGATCACGTCGCCGGGTTTCAGCCCCGCCTGCGCCGCCGCCGAACCTGCGCGCACCCGCGTCACGACCACGCCCTCGGCACCGGCACGCAGGTTCAGCGCATGGGCCAGCGCCGGCGTCAGCGGCTGCGTGTCGACGCCGAGGCTGCCGCGACGCACGCTGCCGTAGCGGATCAGCTGCCGCATCACCTGCAGGGCGAGATTGGACGGAATGGCAAAGCCGATGCCGACATTGCCGCCCGACGGCGAATAGATCATCGAGTTGATGCCGACCAGCTGGCCGGCCAGATTGACCAGCGCGCCGCCGGAATTGCCGGGATTGATCGAGGCGTCGGTCTGGATGAAGTCCTGATAGCCGTCGCCCAGTCCGCTGCGGCCCAGTGCGGACACGATGCCCGAGGTCACCGTCTGGCCGAGGCCGAACGGGTCGCCCACCGCGACCACGAAGTCGCCGACCTGCAACCTGGCGGAATCCGCGACCGGCAGTGCCGACAGATGCTCGGCCGGGATGCGCAGCACGGCAATGTCCGTGGCCGGGTCGGAGCCGACCACGGCCGCGTGCAGCGTGCGCCCGTCCTGCAGCGTCACGGTGATCTGGTCGGCACCGGCGATCACGTGGTTGTTGGTCAGCACATAGCCCTTGGCCGCATCCACGATCACGCCCGAACCGAGACTCTGTTCGACCCGTTCGCGCGGCGCGCCGGGCAGGCCGAAGAACTGCCGGAACACCGGGTCGTCGAAGAACGGGTCGCGCTCGCGCACCACCGTCTTCGAGGCGATGTTGACCACCGCCGGCGTGACGCCCCTGAGCATCGGCGCCAGTGACGGCATCGGCGTGGCGCCGACTGCCGCCGGCAGCGTGCCGGCGTTGCCGGCGGCCGGCAGCAGCGCCGCGCACAGCAGCGTCATCACGATCCGGACCAGCGGCCGCATATACCGCCGGACAGGTCCACGCAGACTGGGCATCATCGGCAACTCCTCGAGCGTCAGCCGGCTTCGACCATGCCGGACGGCGGATGGTTTCCGGGTCATCACGGCGTTGACAGCCCGGGAGCGTAGCGGTACGGTTCGGCCTCGCCCGCGATCACAACATCTTGTGTCCGGGTCGCCCCTTTTCACCAAGCGCTGGGGGGCGCGATGGCCCGCCAGCCCTGGGGAAGGTTGCAGGCTCCGAGATGACCTATGCCGCGTTCCAGATCGCCGCAGCCGCCCCGCCGCTCTCGTGGCGGAACGCTGCGCGGCAAGGCGTCCGGCGACGCCGGGCCGCACGATCGTGACACGCTGAAACCGCAGACAAGGGAGACAACAACAACCATGAGCACGGTGCGTGCGGAAGCGACGGTCCGGAGTGCGGCGGAAATTCCCCTGCAGCCGGCATCCCAAGACATCTGGGACAAGAAATACCGCCTCAAGACCAAGCTGGGCAAACCCGTCGACGCCAGCGTCGACGACACCTACAAGCGCGTGGCGCGCGCGCTGTCCGACGTCGAGGCCACGCCGGAAAAGCGCGAGTACTGGTACGAGCGCTTCCTGTGGGCACTGCGGCGTGGCGCCATCCCCGCCGGCCGCATCACCTCCAACGCCGGCGCGCTGGAGCACAAGCCGGCCACGTCCACGATCAACTGCACCGTCTCGGGCACCATCCGCGATTCCATGGACGACATCCTCGAGAAGGTGCACGAGGCCGGACTGACGCTGAAGGCCGGTTGCGGCATCGGTTACGAGTTCTCGACGCTGCGTCCGCGCGGCGCCTACGTGTCGGGCGCCGGCGCGCACACCTCCGGCCCGCTGTCGTTCATGGACATCTACGACAAGATGTGCTTCACGGTGAGCTCCGCCGGCGGACGCCGCGGCGCGCAGATGGGCACCTTCGACATCTCGCATCCCGACGCCAAGGAGTTCATCCGCGCCAAGCGCGAGGACGGGCGCCTGCGCCAGTTCAACCTCAGCCTGCTGATCACCGACGAGTTCATGGCCGCGGTCGACGTCGATGCCGACTGGCCGCTGGTGTTTCCGATCCACGTCAAGGAAAAGAACGAGTTCGATCTCGCCGACGCAGGCAAGGTGGTCTGGCGCGAATGGCCCACCCACGAAAACTACGTCGTGCGCGACGACGGCCTGGTGGCCTGCAAGATCTACGGGCACATCCGCGCGCGGCATCTGTGGGACATGATCATGGTCTCGACGTACGACTACGCCGAGCCGGGCTTCATCCTGATCGACCGCGTCAACGAGATGAACAACAACTGGTGGTGCGAACACATCCGCGCGACCAACCCTTGCGGCGAGCAGCCGCTGCCGCCCTACGGCTCGTGCCTGCTCGGCTCGGTCAATCTGACCACCTTCGTGCGCGACCCGTTTGGACCCAAGGCGCGCTTCGACTGGGACGAGTACAAGGAAGTCGTGCGCGTGTTCACGCGCATGCTCGACAACGTGGTCGAGATCAACGGCCTGCCGCTGCCGCAGCAACGCGAAGAGATCGAATCCAAGCGCCGCCACGGCATGGGCTTTCTCGGCCTCGGCTCGACCCTGGCGATGCTCAAGCTGCGCTACGGCACGCAGGACGCCTGCGCGTTCACCGAGGACGTCGCCCGCGAGATGGCGCTCGCCGGCTGGGAGGTCGCGCTCAGCCTGGCCCGCGAAAAGGGTCCGGCGCCGATCCTGGCCCGGGACTTCGAGGTCACCGGCGAGATGCTGCGCAAGCGCCCGGAAATGGCCCGCGACGGCTATGCCGTCGGCGACCGCATCCCCGGGCGCGTGCTGCACGCGAAGTACAGCCGCTACATGCAGCGCGTCGCCGGCGTGGCGCCCGAACTGGTCGCCGAGCTGGCCGAGGTCGGCGCTCGCTTCACCCACCACAGTTCGATCGCGCCGACCGGCACCATCTCGCTCAGCCTGGCCAACAACGCCTCCAACGGCATCGAGCCGAGCTTTGCCCATCACTACTCGCGCAACGTGATCCGTGAGGGCAAGAAGAGCAAGGAGAAAGTCGAGGTCTACAGCTTCGAGCTGCTGGCGTACCGCGCGCTGATCAACGCCGAAGCGATGCCGTACTCCGACGACCCCAAGGCGCGCCTGCCCGAGTACTTCGTCGCCGCCGACGACATCTCGCCGAAGGAGCACGTCGATATCCAGGCCGCCGCGCAGAAGTGGGTCGATTCGTCGATCTCCAAGACCGCCAACGTGCCGACCGACTATCCCTACGAGGACTTCAAGAACATCTACGTCTACGCCCACCAGCAGGGGCTCAAGGGATGCACCACCTTCCGCTTCAATCCGGCCGCGTTCCAGGGTGTGCTGGTCAAGGAGACCGATCTCGAAAGCACCCACTACCGCTTCGAGCTGGAAGACGGTAGCGTGGTCGAGGTCAAGGGGAATGACGAAGTGGAGTACGACGGCGAGACGCACACCGCCGCCAATCTTTTTGACGCGCTGAAGGAAGGCTATTACGGCAAGTTCTGAGTGCCGAGGGAATGCGATCGCGTCCTGCAGGGCTCACGTCCCAACTGACTCGTCGGAGAGGCATCATGCACAGCGAAACCAGCACCATCGAAAGCACCGCCAGCGCGGTGAAGGACAGCGCCGCCGAATTCGGCACGACGGTCACCGTCAAGACGGCGGATGCCGTCGCGGCGGCGGCAGGCGGCGTGGCAGCGGCCGGCCAGGCCGTCGCCAAGAAGGCGCGCACGGTCGCGCGCAAAGCCAAGGCCGTCGCCAAGAAAGCGGCCAGCAAGCCCACTGCCAAGAAGTCCGCTGCGAAAAAACCGGCCAGGAAGGCGGCGAAAAAGGTCGCCAAGGCGGTCAAGAAGGCCCGCAAGGTGGTCAAGAAGACCGCCAAGAAAGCCGTCGGGAAAATGAAGAAGACGGCCAAGTCGGCCGGCCGCAAGGTCGCTGCCAAGAAGACCGCGCGCAAGGTGGCCAAACCGGCCAAAAAAGCCGTGCGCAAGGCGGTCAAGACCGCACGCAAGCCGGCGGCCAAAAAAGCCGTTCGCGGCAAGAAGTAAGCGTGCAACACCCGGCCCGGCTGCGGCCGGGCCGGCTTTGCGGCCGTCGGCCGCGGTTTCCGTTTCCGAGCATTCCATGGCGATCAAGATCGACAAGAAGATCAAGGGTTACAGCGTGGTCCGTCCCGAGGAGACGGCCGCCGTATCGGCTCCGGCCGTCACATCAGCGCCCGCGTCCGCCGGCGCCGAAGTCATCCAGATGCACGAGAAGGTCGAGCGGCCGGACGTGCTGATCGGCTCCACCTACAAGATCAAGTCGCCGCTGTTCGAGCACGCGCTGTACGTCACGCTCAACGACATCGTCCTCAACGCGGGCACCGTGCACGAGCTGCGCCGACCCTTCGAGATCTTCGTCAACTCGAAGAACATGGACCACTTCCAGTGGATCGTGGCGCTGACCCGGATCATGTCCGCGGTATTCCGCAAGGGCGGCGATGTCACCTTCCTGGTCGAGGAGCTGAAGGCCGTGTTCGATCCGCGCGGCGGCTACTTCAAGCCGGGCGGGGTCTACATGCCGTCGATCGTCGCCGAGCTGGGCGCGGTGATCGAGCAGCACATGAAGATGATCGGCCTGATCCGCGATCCCGACATGAGCGACGCGCAGCGCGCCCTGATCGCCGAAAAGCGTGCCGCCTACGAGGCCGGCACAAAAAAAAACGCTGAAATAAGCGCCGATCTCGCCGGCGCGGGCGCCGCCGCGGCGCGCAAGTCCGAATCCGCCGGCTCGTTTCCGCCCGGCGCCACGATGTGCGCCAAGTGCAACACCAGCGCCGTGGTCCTGATGGACGGCTGCGCGACCTGCCTCAATTGCGGCTACAGCAAGTGCGGATAAGTGATGTTCGCTCAATGACGCTTCAGGAGCTGTCCTGTAGCGCAATAGCTTGGATTCATAGCGCAGATGATTGTTGACACCGCCTCAAACTGCGGCATCGGTGCGCCACAGCACGGAAAACTTCGCGTGGGATGAATCAGTACCAATCGCCCAATCCATGGTACTCGCTGATACCAACGAGCGTCGGCCGATTCGACCCGACATAATTGGAGTCTGCGATGAATCTGCGCATGCTGTTCGGAGTGAGTCTGTTGATGAGCTTTGTCGCCTTCGGCCTTCTGACCGGCCTGTACTTGTGGCCGAAGTTGAACTCGGTGACGACAGCGAGCGCCCTGACCGCGCTGCTGATCTTGCACGCGTACCGCTTCGTAGGCCTTTCCTTCCTCGTGCCGGGGGTGGTGTCACCGTCTCTGCCAGCGAAATTCGCGCGCCCGGCGGCATATGGTGACTTCATCGCGGCGCTCCTCTCGGTCTTTGCGATCCTTGCGCTGCACGCGCGAATCCCAGGAGCATTGCTGCTCGTCTGGGTGTTCAACCTGTGGGGGACGATCGATCTGCTGTTTGCGATCGTCAACGGTCCCAGGCGGCTGACCGAATCGGGACCCGGCGCGCTGGGTGCGGCGTTCTACATCCCCACCGTGCTCGTGCCGGCACTGCTAATCACCCATGGACTCATTTTCTGGCTGCTGCTGCGAGCGCCTGCGTACTGACTTGACCGATGCGGTGAAGCCATTCCCACAGGAGCACCTCGTGAGCGATCTCGTCACCCACGTCAGCGACGCCGACTTCGATGCCGCCGTGCTGCGTGCGGAGACGCCGGTGCTGGTGGACTTCTGGGCGACGTGGTGCGGGCCGTGCAAGGCGATCGCGGCGATGCTCGAGGATCTCGCTCGCGACTACACGGGGCGCCTCAAGCACGTGCGCTCGGCGCCACCCTGTTGCTGTTCAAGCACGGCACAGTGCAGGCCACCCAGATCGGCGCGGTGCCGAAGTCGCAGATCGTGCGCATGCTGGAAGCGGCGCTGTAACGGGTGCGGAATTGACGAGTCGAGCCGGCGAACAGCCGGCTCGCTCGTGGCCTGATCGCGTGCGGCGCGTCACAGCGACAGCTTGAAGCCCGCGTACCAGGTGCGGCCCAGCGCCGGTTCGAGGCCGTAGGTCCACACGCGGGAGTAGTAGCGGCGGTCGGTCAGGTTGGAGACGCCGCCCAGCAGCTCGACGTGCGGGGTGAGGTTCCAGTCGGCCGCGAAGTCCCAGGTCGTGTAGGGCGGGATCAGCGCCGGCAGGCCGGGTGCGCCGCCGATGCCGGGCTGGTCCTGGTTGCTGTCCTGCCAGTACTGCGCGCCCGAGGACACGCCGCTCAGCGCCAGCTTGTAGCGCCCGTCGCGGCGCCAGGTCAGGCCGGCCTTGGCGAGGTAGTGCGGCGCGTAGGCCGGCGACTTGCCCACCTGTCCGGGGATCGCGCTGCGCACGAAGCGCGCGTTCAGCAGCTGCAGGTTGGCGAAGGCCTCGAGGTGCGCGCCGTCGTCGCGGGCATGCAGGAAATCGTAGGCGACCTCGCCCTCGAAGCCGCGGTGGCGGCTGTCGCCCGAGTTCTGCTCGATCGCCACGATCGGGCTGAGGTTGATCGTCTCGATGCGGTTGCTGAAGTCGATCCAGAACAGGCTGACGTCGTAGAACAGGCCGTCGGCCGGGGTGCCGTGCACGCCCAGCTCCCACGACAGCGCCTTCTGCACCGCCGGCGCGGTGCCGGGCACGATGTTGGCGTGCGGCGAGCCGATGTCGAAGTAGCGCACCGGGCGCCAGCCGCTGGAGACGTTGAAGTAGGTCTCGTTGAGATGGCCGTGGTCGTAGAAGTCGTTGCCGAAGCCCAGCCCGAACAGCGGCACGGTGCGCGACACGGCCGTGTCGATCAGCGGGCGCGACAGGTTGGGCGGGCGCACGCTCTCGTTCACCGCCACGCGTTCGTGGTCGATGCGGACCGAGGGCACGATGTGGAAATGGCCGCCGGGACCGAAGCGGAACAGGTTCTCGGCGAACATCGACGCGTAGTTCGACTGCCGCGCCTGGCTGAGCGTGGTGACGCCGCCGGAGGCGTTGCGCGGCGCCAGCAGGTCGGTGTAGTTCCAGCCGCGCAGCGGCGCGTCGCTGTGGTAGATCTCGGTGCCGATCGTCAGCGCGTTGCCCTGGCCCCAGTCGTGGCGCAGGCGCAGGTCGGTGCCGGCGTAATGGAATTTCGCATCCTGGATATTCGTCACCGAGGGCAGCGGTTGCGGCGGCAGCGAGGGGTTGGCGACGCGCTGGGTGAGTTCGGCGCTGCCGGCCCAGGCCTTGCCGTAGAAGCGCCAGTGATCGGCCAGGTCCCGTTCGTGCGTGAGCACCAGCGTGCTGCGGTCCGACCAGGTGTGGTTGGCCGGCGTGGTCACGGTGTCGGGATTGGCTGCCCATTGCGGGTAAGTCAGGCGCCCGGCGTCGCCGGCGCCGGCGCGGTAAAGATGCAGGTCCAGGCCCCAGCGCGAGGTCGCCGAAGGCGTCCACAGCAGCGAGACGTCGCCGCCCTTGACGTCGTAGCCGCTGTTGAAGCGCGGGCCGCTGCTGCGGTTGATCCAGCCGTCGACGCGCCAGGCGACATCTCCCGAGCTGCCCTTGACCACGTTGTAGGTCTGCCAGCCGCCGTCGCTGCCGGCGATCTGTTCGCTGCTGGCGGCGAAGGGTGCTCCGGCCACCGCGCGCCTGGAGACGAAGTTGATCACCGGTGCCGGCTCCGGTCCGTACAGCAGGCTGGCGCCGCCGCGGATCAGCTCGATGTTCCGCACGCCCTGCAGCGGCGGCAGGTAGTAAAGGGTCGGAAAACCGATCCAGTCCAGCTCCATCGGCACGCCGTCCTGCAGCGCCAGCACATACTCGGATTCCTGCGGATTGCCCAACCCGCGGTAGGTCAGGTTGACCTGGGTCGGGTTCTGCTGCTGCGAGACGATCACGCCCGGCGAGCGCGCGAACAGCTGGGTCAGGTTGTCCTGCGCCACGGTCGGAATCTGATCCATGTGCGTGACCGTGGCCTTCCGGGTCACGGTGATCAGCGCGCCCTGAACCTCGGGCAGCAGGTATTGCAGCTTGGCCAGCCACGGCGGCTGCTTGCCGGTGACTTCGATGCGCGGCAGCCGGTAGGGCGGATGTTCCGGCGGCGGCGCGTCCTGCGCGGAGGCCAGCAGCAGGGGCAGGGCGGCGAGCATGAGGGGTCCGTCAAGGATCGGGGCAGGCATGAGAGCGTAGCGGCGCAGCGCGGGTTCCCGGTCCCTGCCGGAAGTCATGCCATGGCGCGACCGTACACCGCAGGCGACGACTCTGAACCCTGCACTAGACTTCAACCTTCAGTTCTTACAGATCGCAAGCATGTCGAAAATGCCCGAACGCCTCGCTCTCGCGGCGCTGGCTGCCCTCCTGCTGCCGCTGATGCTGTTCCCGGGTCGCGCGCAGGCCTGCGCTTGCGGCTGCGGCGTGTTCAGTGTCGGCACCGCCGGCATGTTGCCGACCACGATGGAAAGCGGCACCACGCTGTACGCGCAGGCGGACTATCTCGATCAGACCCGGGACTGGTCGGGCGGCTCCAGCGCTCCGGCCAGCGCCAGCGCCGACAGGAACATCCGCACCTTGTTCCAGACCGTGGGCCTGCGGACGATGTTCAACCGCGATTGGGGCTTGCGCGTGGAACTGCCCTACTGGCAGCGCCACTTCGCCACACTGGACGATGCCGGCAATCCGGCGTCCTACGACCACGGTGCGCTGGGCGACATTCGCGTGACGGGGATGTACACCGGCTTCTCGCCGGATCGCTCCAGCGGCCTGCTGTTCGGCCTCAAGCTGCCCACCGGCGACTGGACCTATCCCGGCTTCGACCGCGATACCGAGATCGGCACCGGCACCACCGACCTGCTGCTGGGCGGCTATCGCCAGTGGAAGTTCGCTGCCGAGGGCGCCTGGAGCGGCTTCGCACAGGCCATGGCCGACCTGCCTGCGAACAGTCGCGAAGGCTATCGCCCGGGCAACGAGCTGGACGCGGCCGTGGGCGTCTATCCGCAGGGCTGGGTGCTGGGCGAAGGCGTGCGCCTGACGCCGATCCTGCAGGGACTGGTCTCGCTGCGCCAGCACGACCGCGGCATCAACGCGGCGCCCGCCGACTCCGGCTATCAGCGCGTGCTGTTCGCTCCGGCGCTGGAGCTGGCGTGGTCGCGGTTGCGCGTCGATACCACATTGGCCGCGCCGTTGTATCAGCACGTTCGCGGCGTCCAGCTGGTGGCGCCGTGGCAGGTGTCGCTGAGCGTGAGCTACGCGCTGTAGACGCCGGTCCGGCGGCTCCCGCACCGTGCGAGTGCCGCTAAACTGCGGCGCTCGCACGGAGTTCCAGCATGAGCCAGCGCACGCGCGTCCTCACCGGCATCACCACCACCGGCACGCCGCATCTCGGCAACTACGTCGGCGCGATCCGTCCGGCCATCGCCATGAGCCGCGCCGCGGACACCGACGCGTTCTTCTTCCTGGCCGACTACCACGCCCTGATCAAGTGCGACGAGCCCGAACGCATCGCGCGCTCGCGGCTGGAGATCGCTGCCACCTGGCTGGCCTGCGGACTCGACCCTGCGCGGGTCACCTTCTACCGCCAGTCGGACGTTCCCGAGATTCCCGAGCTGACCTGGTTGCTGACCTGCGTCACCGCCAAGGGCCTGATGAACCGTGCCCACGCTTACAAGGCGGCGGTGGACGCCAACCTCGCTGTGGGCGAGGACGCCGACGCCGGCATCGCGATGGGCCTGTACAGCTATCCGATCCTGATGGCCGCCGACATCCTGCTGTTCAACGCGCAGCGCGTGCCGGTGGGCCGCGACCAGGTGCAGCACATCGAGATGGCGCGCGACGTGGCCGCGCGCTTCAACCACGTCTTCGGCGCCGGGCGCAGCTACTTCGTGCTGCCCGAGGCGGCGATCGAGGAGCAGGTCGCGACCCTGCCCGGCCTCGACGGCCGCAAGATGTCGAAGAGCTACGACAACACCATCCCGCTGTTCGCCGGCGGCGCCGCGGCACTGAAAGACGCGATCGCGCGCATCGTCACCGACTCGCGCGCACCGGGCGAGCCCAAGGACACCGAGGGCTCGCACCTCTATGCGATCTATCGCGCCTTCGCCACTGCCGGGGAGAGCGCGGCGCTGGCGGCGGACCTGCGCGCCGGGCTGGCCTGGGGCGAAGCCAAACAACGCCTGTTCGCGCGCGTGGACGCCGAGCTGGCGCCACTGCGCGAGCGCTACGAAGCGCTGATCGCCAAGTCCGGCGAGCTCGAAGACATCCTGCTGGACGGCGCGCGCAAGGCGCGCGCGATCGCCGCGCCCTTCCTCGCCGAATTGCGCGCGGCGGTGGGTCTGCGGCCGCTGACCGCGCAGCCGGCCACGGCAGGCGCAAAGAAAAAACCAGCCGCTCGGGGTGCGCGCTTTGTCACCTTCCGCGAGAAGGACGGCCATTTCCATTTCCGACTGCTGGCCGCCGATGGCGAGGAATTGCTGCTGTCGGTGCCGTTCGATTCACCCAAGGCCGTCGCCGACTGGACCCGCGTGCTGCAGAAATCCGGTGGCGCGGCGGCTTTCGTCTGGGGGCCGCAAAGCCTGCAGCTGCGCGCGATCGAGCACGTCGGCGGCCACGCCTTCGAGCTCTGGTACGCGCGCGAGCGGTTGGCCGAAGGGGGCCCCTACGCCAGCGCCGAAGTCCGCGATGCAACGATGCAGAAACTCGTTGCCGCGCTGGATGCGCTGGGTGAGGGCGGCACGGCGTGAGCCTGCTGGGCGTGCTGCTGATCGCGCCCTGGCTGACGGTGCTGGGCTGGGCTTACTGGGCGCGCACGCGGCGCTATGCGGTTGCCGGTAGCCGAGGGCCCGACGCCGTGGCGCTCGTTCTCGCCGCGATCGTCGCCGTTGCGTTCTCGCTCATCGCCTTCGCCGACGCTGCGCCCATCTACGGCCCGATGTGGAAGTTCATCTTCGCGGCGTTGGCCGCCTACGGCGGCTTCGTCGGCGTGCTGCTCATGGCGCTGCTGGCGCGCCGGTTCGGTCGCGACGGCTGAGTTTCAACCCGGTGCGACGGGTCGCGCCCTTCAGTCCCAGCGGTTGAGGTGGGTACCGAAATCCGCGCGCTGCCTGTGCACCACGCAGAAGCGGTGGCCGCCCGGCGCCTCCATCACCCACCAGCGTTCGCGCACGAAGGCCACACGCTGTGCGCCCAGGGCTTCCAGCCGCCGCACCTCGGCGTCGAGATCGTCGGTTTCGATATCGAGATGCACGCGGCTGGGGTGATCGACCTTCTGCAGCAGGATTGCCAGTTCGTCGGTGGCGGTCGCGAGCTCGGCGTAGCGGCCGTCGCCGTCCGAGTCGGCGCTGGCGACCGGCTTGCCCAGCGCGCGGCTCCAGAACGTGGTGGCCGCATCCAGGTCTTCGACGCGGCAGTCGATGACCAGCGCATGCAGGCGGCTGTGGTGCATGGCCGCTCAGCGCGGCTGCGCCAGGTCGTCGAGCATCGCCTTGAGGAACCGCGCGGCCTCGCCGCCGGTGGCGGCGCGGTGGTCGAAGGTCAGCGACAGCGGGATCACCCGATGCGTCTCGATGCTGCCCATCACGGCGACGACGTCGTGGCGCAGCTTGCCGGCGGCGATGATGGCCACGCACGGCGGCACGATCACCGGGGTGGCGTAGCGGCCGGCGAACATGCCGAAGTTGGACAGCATGATGGTGTAGCCGGACAGCTCGCCGGCCGGGATCGAGCGGTCCAGCACCTGGGTGCGCACGCGGTTGACCGCGGCGCGCAGGCCGGCGGCGTCGAGGTGGTCGGCGTTGCGCACGGCCGGCACGAACAGGCCGTCGTCGGTATCGACCGCGAGGCCGATGTCGACGTGCGGATGCAGGGTGCGGGTCAGGTTGGCGCCGTCGAACCAGGCGTTGAGCGCCGGCACGGTCTTGCAGGCCACCACCAGCGAACGCAGCAGGCGCACGGTGATGTCGTTGCCCGGCTGCCAGGCATGCAGATCGGCGTCGTCGACGATGGTCGTCGGCACGATCTGCGCGTGCGAGTCGGCCATCACCCGCGCCATGGTGCGGCGCATGCCCTTGAGCTGCTCGGGCTGGCCCAGCGCGCCGGCGTGCGTCGGCGGCGAGGTGCGCACCGGCTTGCCGGCGGCGGAAAGTGTTGTTCTCCCCTCTCCCCTCGGGAGAGGGGCAGGGGGTGAGGGTTCGGCGCGCGGCGTACCCTCACCCGGCGCTGCGCGGAAAGCGGCGCTGCCGCTGGCCGCAGCCTGCTTGACATCGTTCATCGTCACCACGCCATCGGCGCCGCTGGGCCGCACGCGACCGAGATCGACGCCCAGTTTCTTCGCCAGTGCGCGCACCGCCGGCACCGCCTTGACGCCGCCGACGGCGAGCACGGCGTCGCTGCGCACGCTGTCGGAGGACTGCATGGCGCCGACCACGGTGCCGGCATCGGCGCTCTCGGCCTTTCCGCCGGCGCTGATCTGGCCGCCGTCGTCGGAAGCCACGACCTGATCGCCGTTGTGCGCTGCCTTGGTGCCCGCGCCGCGGGCGGCGGCGGGCTTGGCCGGACCGTGGTGGTGGCCGGTCGCTTCGGCGTCGGCGCGCTGCGGCAGCCTGGGGTCGATCTCGAACTCGGCCAGCGCCGCGCCGGTGGTGATCACATCGCCGTTGCCGCCGTGCATCTTCACCAGCTTGCCGGAGTAGGGCGAGGGTACCTCGAC
>JAJYMF010000201.1 GCA_021787175.1 Pseudomonadota bacterium
GGCTGTCGCCGCTCTGTGGCTGGGAAGAAAACTCATCGCGCGCGCGCCTGCACCGCCCGCGCGTCGTCTAGCGGCCTGGCTGGCCTATGCCGTAGCAGCGAGCGCGGGAGTGATCCCGTGGGTATTCATGTTCTATCTCTGGTGACCGAGTCCATGTCGTTCGCAGATGCCGTGGTCGTCCGAAGGGCTGATCAGCCGGCTGTATCACGCTGCCTACCTGTGACGGGAACGCCACGCGCCGGGCATGCGCTGGCCACCGGAGAGGGCTAGCTGCAGGATCGAGCACCGGGCGATGAAGACGCCGCCGCATCGCGGCCGCCGCTGGAAAGAACGTTACGCCTGATCTTACCCTAGGCGGGGACAAACGCTCAGATCAAATCGGCAAGCGGCAAGCAGTTATCGCGCGAGTTCCGGCATCATCGCGATCGATCACTTTTCGGGCTGTCTCGTTTTGGTCACCGAGCCGTGGCATGCGCACGCCTCGCCATGCGCGGCGGCGACGAGTTCATGCAAGATGCCGCAGTCGCCGGCGACATGCCCAGCCTCGCATTGCGCACGCAGCGCCGTAAGCTGCTTTTCCAGCGCGCGCATCGACGTCAGCCGCGCCCGCACCCGCCCGAGTTGCGCGTCGATCAGCCGGTTGATGTCGCCGCAGTTCGCCTCGGGATGCGCGACGAAATCCAGCAGGCGCCTGACCTCTGCGAGCGGCACGTCGAGCGCGCGGCAGTGTCGAATGAACGCGAGGCGCTCCAGCTGCGCCGGTCCATAAGCGCGATAGCCGTTGGGCGCGCGGGCAGGCTGCGGCAGCAAGCCCGCCTTTTCATAGTAGCGGATGGTTTCGATGTCCACCCCGGTGGCCCGGCCGAGTTCTCCGATGCGCATGGCGGCTCCTTTCATGTTCCATTTTATCCGCTTGACCCCGGAGTTGCTACGGGGTGTTCAATAGATTGACTGTGGCAGGCGTTCATCGAGAGGACACAATCGTGAAGCAATCCGTATTCGTCATTCGCAACATGGACTGCCCGACCGAGGAGGCGCTGATACGCAAGCGCCTGGGCTCGGTCGCCGGGGTGGCGGAGCTTGCGTTCAATCTGATGGAGGGCCGGCTCACGGTTACCCATAGCTTGAGTGACGAACAGCCGATTCTCAGCGCCCTGCACGACCTAGGGATGGAGGCTGCGCCGGCAGTGCCGGTTCGATCTCAGCCCTGCTCCGGCGAGGTCTGCCCCACCGTCCAAGGAAGCGCGGCGCGATGTGACGACCGAAGCCTGAGGCCGGCGGTGATCGGTTCCTTCTTCGGCGGTGGGCCGTGGCGCTGGTTTGTGCTGGCGTCGGGCGTGGCCCTTGCCGATCAGGTCGCCAAGCAATTTATTGTCGCGTCCGTGCCTTATGGTGCGAGCAAGCCCGTCGTGCCGTTCTTCAACGTCGTGCATTTCCTGAACGAGGGCGCCGCTTTCGGCCTGCTTGCTGGAGCGGGGGGCTGGCAGCGCTACTTCTTCCTTGCAACGGCACTGGTGATCTCGGCCGGATTGATCCTTCTGACGATACGGGGCGTGGAGAACCGGCGTGAGGCCTGCGGCTTCAACCTAGTCCTGGGCGGGGCCGTGGGGAATATGGTCGACCGGGGGCTGCATGGCGCGGTCGTGGATTACCTGGACCTGCATGCGGGAAGCTGGCATTGGCCGGCGTTCAACCTAGCGGACTCAGCCATTGTCCTGGGCGTCCTTCTGCTTTTATGGGAGGCGGCGGCTTCATCAAGGAAGGAGGCGCGAGAATGTGCTTCAGGAAATAGTGCGGGACTGGCCTTGGCCAAGAGAAGAGAGAACGAAAAGGACGGCCGATCATGTACCTTCTGACTTTTCTCGCGAAGGCACGCGAACTGCGGCGCAACGAGCGCCTCACCCGCGTGGGACTCGAAGCGATGCAGGCCGCGAAGCTGCGCCGTCTCGCCACCTTCGCGTACCGGCGCTCCGCCTATTACCGCGACGTGATGCATCAGCGTGCCATCAATGCGGGCTCGTGCGGCATCGACGAGTTCCCGGTACTGACCAAGCGAGATGTCCTCGACAACTTTGACCGCATCACGACCGATCCGCGCGTAACGCGCGATAGCGTCAGGGCCTTCCTCGCGAAGTCCGCAAATCCCAGCGAGTTGATGATGGGGCGCTTTCACGTGGTCCATACCTCGGGCTCCTCGGGCGAGGTCGGCATCTTTGTCTATTCGCGGGACGACTGGGTCCGAGGGTTGGCTCAAGCCTCGCGCCTTCACGCGATGGGCCTGCGGCGCCAGCGCATCGCGTACTTCGGGGCGGTGGGTGGCCACTTCGCCGGGGTCTCCATCATGTCGAGCGCCATGGTGAGTCCGACAAGCGCGCTCTATGACACACTCATCTGCGACATCAACACACCGCTAGCGCCCGTTGTAGAGCAACTCAACCGCTTCCAGCCCGATCTTCTCGGGGGATACGCGACCGGTCTTAAGATACTGGCGGAGCAGCAGCGTGAAGGCCATCTGTACATCGCACCCGGCGTTTTGCACAGTTCGGGAGAGCCGTTGGGGCCGGACGACCGGACACTCCTGGAGCAGACCTTCGGCGCGCCCTGCCTCAATGTCTATGCCACCACCGAGCACC
>JAJYMF010000072.1 GCA_021787175.1 Pseudomonadota bacterium
GAATTCGCGCCAGTGCGCCGGCTTGAGCACATTGCCGCGCCAGCGCCGCAGCGCCACCGGAATCGCGCGGTGCACGCCGGGATGCATGCCGACGATGTCGCAATACGCTTCCTCCACCACCCAGTCGATGCGCGCGCCGGGGAAACGCGCGCGAATGTCGCTCACTACGGGCAGGTTATGCACCACGTCGCCGAGCGAGGACGTCTTGATGAGCAGGATATTGGGCATGCGCGGGAAAGAGAGGCCGGCCTTGTTAGAATAGGCGCGAGGGATTATATGCCGTGTTCCGAGGCGGCAGACTATTGCCTGTAATGCGGGCCATGCTTGGCGTGTTCCGAATTGATCGTTGGGGTGGACACATTATATGTGCGGCATTATAGGCATCGCTTCGCTCTATCCCGTGTCCGAGCGCGGCTGGTTGGCGCATGGGCGCGACGCCTTGCGTCACCGCGGACCGGACGCTGCCGGCGAATGGTGGTCGGCGGATGCCTGCGTCGGCCTGGGACATAGGCGGCTCGCCGTCATCGATCTTTCCGCGAGCGCGCACCAGCCGATGCAGGACACAGGCGGCGAACTGTGCCTCGTGTTCAATGGGGAAATCTACAACTACACCGATTTGCGCAAAGACCTGGCTGCGAGAGGGCATAGGTTTCGCAGCCAGAGCGATACCGAAGTGATTCTCGCGGCCTATCGCGAATGGGGCAAGGATTGCCTTGAGCGCCTGAACGGCGCATTTGCGTTCGCGCTTTACGACAGCCGGCAGCGGCAACTGTTCATGGCGCGCGATCGGGCCGGGGAAAAACCCCTGTTCTATGCGCCGGCCCCGGGCGCCCTGCGTTTCGCCTCCGAGCTCAAGGGCTTGATGGCCGACCCCGGCCTCGCGCGCCGCCTCGATCCCGAGGCACTGGATTGCTACCTCGCCATGGGCTACGTACCGGGGGAGCGCTGCATGCTGCAAGGAGTAAGGAAACTGCCCCCCGCGCATGCGCTGCTGTTCGATCTGCACAGCGGGCAAACGCAGCTTTGGCCCTATTGGCAAATGCCTGAGGCGAATCCTGCCGCCGACAACCAGGCAGACACCGCTCCGCTGCTGAATGATCTGGAGGCCTTGCTCGAGGACGCGGTGCGCCGGCAGCTGGTCGCCGACGTGCCGGTAGGCATCCTGCTCAGCGGGGGGGTCGACTCGAGCCTGATCACGGCCATGGCGGTGCGCGCTGAGTCCAAGGTAAAGACCTTCACCATCCGCTTTCCCGGTTACGACCGGTACGACGAAACCGAACATGCGCGCCTGATCGCCCGGCATTTCGGCACCGAGCACGTCGAGCTCGCCGCCGCCGAGTCCAGCGTCGATCTGCTGCCTCTCCTCGCGCGGGGCTTCGACGAGCCGATGGTGGATTCGTCCATGATTCCGACCTACCTCGTCAGCCGGCTGGTGCGCGAGCACTGCACGGTCGCGCTGGGCGGCGATGGCGGGGACGAGCTGTTTGCCGGATATCCCCATTACAACCGCCTGCTCTGGCTGCAGCAAACATTCGGCGCGGTCCCACGGCGCTTGCGCCAGGCCGCAGCCGAAGCGACCCTGGCCCTGCTGCCGCCGGGCTTCAGGGGCCGCAACTGGCTGCAGGCGCTGGGCACCGACTTCAGCACCGGGGTGCCGCTGATATTCTCCTTGTTCGACCGCGGCATGCGGCGGCGGCTGATGGCGCCGCAGCGCGACTGGGAACTGGCTGCGGAGGGTATCCGCGAAGCGCGCATTCCCAGGTCGGCAGACCTGCTGCAGCGTGCCACGCGCATGGATTTCGGCAATTACCTCGCCGAAGACATACTGGTTAAGGTGGATCGGGCCAGTATGCTCAATTCGCTGGAGGTGCGCGCACCCTTGCTCGACCACCGCTTGATCGAATTCGCCTACCGCGAGGTGCCCAGCCGGTTGAAGGCGACGCCCCATAGCCGCAAGATACTGCTGAAAATGCTGACTCAGCGCGTGCTGCCGCCGGAATTCGATCAGCAACGCAAACAGGGATTTTCGATTCCGCTGGCAAGCTGGCTGGGCTCGGGGCCGTGGAAAACATTTTTCCGCGAGACCCTGCTCGGCTCGGACAGCACCCTGTTCAGCCGCCAGGCGCTAAGCGAGCTCCTTGCCGGGCAAGCCAAGGGCCGCCTGCATAGCGAACGCCTGTTTGCGCTGGTGCTGTTCGAGCTGTGGCGGCGCGAATACCGGATCTCCATGTAACATTCGCCGCATGCGCACTGACACGCAAGAATTGTCTCCGAAGGAATCCGGCTCTTCGTCGCGCCGGCCGCTTTCCGTCGTCGTCATCACCAAAAATGCGGCCACGCAGCTCGCGGCCTGCCTCGACAGCGCCTCCTTTGCCGAGGAGTTGCTGGTAGTCGACTCCGGCTCCAGCGACGGCACCGCCGAACTCGCGGCGCAGCGTGGCGCGCGCGTGATGCAGAAGGAATGGCTGGGCTTCGGTGCGCAGAAGCAGTTCGCGGTGGAAGCGGCGCGCCACGACTGGGTGCTGTGCCTGGATGCCGACGAGCGCGTAAGTGAGGCCTTGCGCGCGAGCATTCTCGCGGTACTCTCCGCGCCCGCGGCGCGGGCCTATGCCATGCCGCG
>JAJYMF010000093.1 GCA_021787175.1 Pseudomonadota bacterium
TGCGCTCCTGGGTCGCCATATCGTAGGGGCGCACGCCCGCGGTCTCAGCCGCCGCTTCGACCTCGTCGGCTTCCCCGGTGACGCCCTTGAGCAGCGCGTCGACTTCGTCCTGGGAGAGAAAATCCTGGCTCATCGCCGCTACTGGATGACGAAGGAAGTGAACAGCACGCTGTCCAGGCCCTGCGCGGGCACGCTGCCCGCAAGCGGCTGCAGGACTTCGCGCGCGAGTTCGGTACTGAGCGTCTTCTTGCCTTCCGCCGTGGCGAGCTCGCTCGCTTTCTTGCTCGAGAGCAGCAGCAGGATGCGGTTGCGGATCTCCGGCATATGCAGCTTGATCGCATCGACCGCGCCGGCATCGGAAACTTTGAGCGCCAGCCCCACCTGCAGGTATTGGGAGGATGCGTCCTCGTGCTGCAGGTTCACGGTGAACGGCTCCAGCGTCACGAACAGCGGAGGTTTGGAGGGATCCGCTCTGGCATGGTCGGTTTTCGCGGCCTTGGCGGGCCCGGCCTTCGCCGCCGCCGGCTGCTGATCCTGGAGGAAATACCACGCTCCGCCGCCGGCGCCGCCGAGCAGCAGCGTCAGCAACAATACGAGCTTGACCAGACTGCGGCGTTTCTTCGGCGCTGGCGCGGCTTCCTCGACGCCTGACCCGGGTTCCTGCCGGGCCGCCGTGATCGAGGCGGTCTTGGATTGCTTGGTCGCGCTGGTTGCCATGCTATGCCTGTGCCGTCGGGTATGCGTGAATTATTGGCGATGTGCCGCTCGCGCGCCGCGCAAAACAGACGGATGAATGTCCCTCAGCTCGAGCTTTTGCGCCGACGGCCACTTGCGCGCGCCGGCGAATCAGACGAAGGTATCGACCAGTCCGAGCGCGCCGCGCAGCAGCAGCTCGCCCCGCGCGACGGCACCTGCATCCACTGCCGCTGCGACGGGCTCACCCGCGTATGCGCGCGGCGCGTGCTGCGGCTGCGCCTGCTCGCGAAACCCGCCGGTGCTCACGTTGGCCTGGCCGAGGGTGATGCCGCTGTCGGCAAGCATTTCGCGCAGTCGCGGCATCGCCGCCTCGATCGCCTCACGCACCGGGGCATGCGCGCTGACGAACTGGGCGCTCGCCTGGTCGTGGTTGAGCGTGAGCGTGATTTTCAACGGCCCCAGATCGGGCGGGTTCAAATGCAGTTCCGCCACCTGCTGCTTCCGGCCGGCCATCCACACCAGCTTGTCGCCCAAGCCCTGATCCCAGCCGCTTCCCCCTACGCGCGCTTCGAGCACGGCAACGGGCGCGGGCGCGAGCGGAGCCGGTGCGCCGCCTGCGGCATGGATGGTCAGCGCCGGCGCCGGCCGCTGCTGGTCGAGCAGGCTGGTATCGAGGGCGGGTTCGTGCCTGATTGCGCCTTCGGCGGGCAACGCAAACTTGCCGGTCGCGGCAATATCGGCCGTCGTCGAGGCCAGGCGCAGCTCCGGTTCGAGCTTGGGTACAGTGGAACTCTTGCCCGGCTGATGCCGGGACGCGTCGGACGCCGGCCCGGCGGTTTCCGCTCGCGTCGGCGCGAACGCCGGCGACAACGGGGCCGCCGCAGAAGCTGCCGGCGGCGAGACGGATGCGCCGGCCGGCGCCGGCGGAAACAGGAACATTGCGGCGCCCGCGGGGGCAACAGGTGCATCGCTCATATCGGCAGTTTTCCCCGCGCCATCACTGGCCTCGCGGACAGGACCTGCTTTGGCGGCTCCAGCCGGCGCGGATGCAAACAGGATGATCGCGGCGCCCGCCGGCACGACCGGGGTATCGCTAGCTGCGTCGGCTCGCGCTGTGTCCTCGCCTAGCTTGAGGCTGCTGCCCGTTTTTGCCGCTGTGGCGCGAGCGCCAGGGCGCGGCGTCGAGTAGCTGTCGGGGGCTAGCCCCAATTCCAGTGCCAATGCATCCTGGAACGGACTCGTGCTCGGCGGCAGCGTGCCGTCGCGCGCCGGCGCGGCGCGCAGCGACGCGCGCGCAGCCGCAGCGGGGGCGGCAGTGGAGGGGGCAGCGGGGAGGGAAGCACGGGGCAGATCAATCAAGATATATCCTTCGCTTAAGCCGCACAAAGCGGAAGCAACCAAGGCAGCGCAAACCCTGTGGCATCGGGTCTGCGGCTAGCCCATCATCATGCGCTGGCCGAGAAAACTCTTGAGCGCCAAATCGTCCTGCTCTTTTTGCTCCTGGCGCGCCTCGTTCTTGCGCTCGGCCGAGCGGTGCCGCTGGGACAGGGTATCGAAGGACTTGAGCCGGCGCTGCTGCGTGTGCCAGCGGATCTGGCCGGTTTCCACTTCGCGCCTGGCCGCCGCAACCAGTTCGCGCTGCTGCTCTATCGCCGCGTCGATCTTGTCGATGAATTCGCGGAAATTGCGCCAGCCGACGCTATGCATGCCGGTCCGGGCCACGCGGGCAAGACGCGCCGTATACTCGCTGCGGTATTCGAGCAGCAGCTGCAGCCGCTGCTGCATGTCCCGGTCGTAGCCGTTGACGACCCCCAGCTGTACCGCCGCGGCATCGCTGCCTTCCTGCGCCAGGTCGAGCAGGGTCTGCAAAGGAAAGGGCTTGGTCATGGGCTTCCTCCTTTTCGATCATTGATCGGTTAACGGC
>JAJYMF010000423.1 GCA_021787175.1 Pseudomonadota bacterium
TTCCGATCTCTGGTGTTGCGCCGGCGCTACAGACTACGAAGGGAAATCGAGCGTCGATCCATGTTCGACGCGGTTTCGGCACTCACACAGTGGTGTAGAGAGATCGATACAGCACAGCGCGTCGCGCATGCGAGACGGGAAGAGCCCATCGCGGTACGCCGAAGGGAGCGGCGACCACCGCAGACTCGACGGTCACGCCGGTGCGCCGGACTGCCTGATACCAGTGTCCGCAGGGCCTAGCCCAGGCTGACCTCGAGCTTCTTGCACAGGCGGTAGAGCGTCACTCGCGACACCTGCAGGCGGCGCGCGCACTCGCTGACGTTGAAGCGCGTTTCCTGCAGGCAGCGCACGATGGTCTCGCGCTCGGCATGGGCACGCGCCTCGTCAAGAGACAACATGCGCGCATCCTCGTGTTCGCCGTCCAGCTCGAGATCGGCGGGCCGGATCAGGCCGCTTTCGCACAGCACCACGGCACGTCGCACGCGGTTCATCAATTCGCGTACGTTGCCGGGCCACGGATGCGCGCTCAGCGCACGCAGCGCGGCCAGGCTGTAACCGCGGATGCGAATGCCCAGTTCGCGCGCATAACGGTCGAGGAAATAGCGCGCAAGGTGCTCGACATCGCTGCCCCGCTCGCGCAGCGGCGGCATGCGCAGACGCAGCACGTTGAGTCGGTAGTACAGATCCTGCCGGAAGTGGCCTTCCGCGACCGCTCGCTCCAGATCCACATGCGTCGCCGCAATCACGCGTGCGTCCACCTTGATCGACACATGACTGCCCACGCGCTCGATCGTGCCCTCCTGCAGAAAGCGCAGCAGGTTGGCCTGCGCATCCAGCGGCAGATCACCGATCTCGTCGAGGAACACGGTGCCGCCCGCGGCGGCCTCGATGCGACCGATCTTGCGTGCGGTGGCACCTGTAAAGGCGCCGCGCTCATGGCCGAACAGCTCCGAAGGCACCAGCTTCTCCGACAGCCCGCCGCAGTTGATGGCGATGAACGGTGCGTCCTTGCGCGGCGACAGCGCGTGCAGATTGCGGGCCGCGATTTCCTTGCCGGTCCCGGACTCGCCGGTGACCAGGATCGGCACGTCGATCGGCGCCAGCTTGCGCAGCTGCGTCAGGAGCGTGCGGATGGCGGGACTCTCGCCCACCATGCCGCCCAGTCCAAGTCCCGCCTGCGATTCGGCATCGACGCGCGGCCCCAGTTCGGACATGCCCCAGGCGTGCCCAAGCGCCGCCCGCAGACGCTCCACGTCCTGCGGAGCCGTGCAGAAATCGAAGAAGCTGCTGTAGATGACCTCCCGCAGCGCTGCGCTTTCGAGCGTTGCCGGTGCAACCTGCGCCAGCCATTCGACGTCGGCGTGACGGGCAATCAGCGCGGCCACGTCGCGCAGGCGCGCGGCATCGCCGTCACCGAGATCCACCAGAGCCACGCGCGCGCCGGCCTTGCGCAAGGCTGCGGGCACATGGGCCAGCGTGGATACGGGGATCCGTTGCCAGCCGCTGGCAAGCAGCGAGCTTTCCAGTTCCTCCGCCATGGTGCCGAAATGGATGAAGCTGCGTACCGCGATCGGAATCGTCGTCATCGCCCCACTCCTTAGTCATCGGGCCGCCGGCCGGCTGCGCCGCTCCGGACTGCGTGGCTCGGTGACGATCAGGCCAGTCCGCGCGTGTCCCTCGTTGCGATCCACCGGCCGTGTGGACTGAACCTGCCGGCGATCCGGAGTTGCCACTGCACGAGCCATACTGCCCCTGGAGTGTTTCAGATATATCACATTTCGTAATATTTGATGGAATTCCTCAACATACGCGCACGTATGGACAGAAGGAGGAGCTGCGTCCAAACGAAAACGGCACGCCATGGAAGGCGCGCCGTCTGGAAATCATCTGGTGGGCGGTACAGGGATCGAACCTGTGACCCCTTCCATGTCAAGGAAGTGCTCTACCGCTGAGCTAACCGCCCGAAACGGTCGGCAAGTCTAGCCGCTCGTCGGTCCGCACAGCAAGCGCTTCTGCGCTTTCATCGGCTAAAATCGCACGCGCTCCGCGCCGAGGCAAAGGCACCATGTTTGCAGTACCGACCAGGGCACTCGATAAGGACACACTGATCGGCGCCTGCACCCGTTTGAAGGTACGTGTGGACCTGCCGGGACTGCAGCGCGATGTCGCCGCGCTCCCCGTAGAGTATTGGGGAGGTCGCGGCGGACGTGTTGGTGTGCATTCCGCCGCCGAGGCCATCTTCCTGCGCGGCTACGCTCCCGCCGATGGCGAAAAACCGATCGAGGACCGAGAGGCACTTGGGCGGGTGCCGCGCATCGGTGCCTGGATCCATGAATGTATCCCCGCACCACCGATGCGCTGCCTGCTGGCCCGACTCAATCCGGGCGCGACCATAGCGCCACATGTCGACCGCGCCGATTACTTCAGCCATACCGTGCGCATCCATGTGCCGATCTTTACGGACCCGGCCGTGCTCATGATATGCCGTGGTCGAGCCTTTCACATGCGGGAGGGTGAGGTGTGGGCACTCAACAATTCGAACCAGCACGCGGTCCTGCATGACGGGACACACGCACGCACGCATCTGATATGCGACTTTCTACCCACACCGGAATTGGAAAGACTGATCCTTTCGGGTGAACGCACTCTCGACGTGGACGTACCCGACCTCGCCGTGCGCCTTGATCGTCTTGCTGTTCAATCCGCTGCGCGATGATCGTTACCGATCGATTCGTCTTTCTGCACCTGCACAAATCGGGTGGCACATTCGTCAACAAGTTCCTGCAAACGTTCTTCCCCGATGCGCGTCAGATCGGCTACCACCTTCCGCGCGCCTGCCTGCCCGCCTCCTGTGCCGCATTGCCGTTGCTCGGCAGCGTGCGCAATCCGTGGGACTACTATGTGTCTTGGTATGCGTTCCAGTCCGCAATGCCGAATCCGAATCCGGTGTTCAGAGTGGCCAGCGCTGGCGGGCGGCTCGGATTTGCTGACTCCGTTCGCAACCTGCTGACACTCGGGGAGCAGCCGGCACTTTTGGATGCGGTGCGCGATGGTCTACCGGACACCTTCCCGAATCGCGGCATCAACCTCACCCGCAGTTGCCTGCAACCGCTCGCCGGCAGCCGGATCGGCTTCTACAGCTTCCTCTATCGCCGCATTTACGGCGAGGCCAACGACGTGCTCATGCTCGACATGCATGCCCTGCGCGACGGACTGCCCGTGCTGCTCGAGCAGACCGGCGTGCCGGCGACTCCGGCAATGCGCGATTATCTGAAGCACACCCCGGCCCTGAACTCAAGTGAGCACGGGCATTACGCCGATTACTACGATGCCGCCCTGCGTGCCCTGGTGGCCGAACGGGATGCCGGAGTAATCGCGCGCCACGGCTATGCATTCGAAACCGCCGAAAACTGAGCAGTAGCTTCAGCCCGCCAGAACCCTGGCCTTGATCTGGAGGATGGTGTCGCGCACACGCGCCGCCTGCTCGAACTCGAGGTTCTGCGCGTGGCGGTACATCTGCGTCTCGAGCTTGCGGATGGCGGCCCCGGCCGCGGCCGGATCCAGTGCGCGGTAATCGGCGCCATCTTCGGCGACGGCAGCGGCAACACCGCCACGCCCGCGACCTCGACGCCCGCCGACCGGCCCTTCGGCGCGGGCGCCCTCCATGATGTCGGCCACGCGACGGACGATGCTGCGCGGCACGATGCCGTGCTCGAGATTGTAATCCACCTGGCGCTGCCGACGACGCGCGGTTTCGTCCATGGCCGCGCGCATCGAGCGGGTGATGCTGTCGGCATACAGGATCGCCTTGCCGCGCAGGTTGCGCGCGGCGCGGCCGATGGTCTGCACCAGCGATCCTTCCGAGCGCAGAAACCCCTCCTTGTCGGCGTCGAGGATCGCCACCAGCGACACCTCCGGCATGTCCAGGCCCTCGCGCAGCAGGTTGATGCCGACCAGCACATCGAACACGCCCAGGCGCAGGTCGCGGATGATTTCCACACGCTCGACGGTGTCGATATCGGAATGCAGGTAGCGCACCTTGACGTCGTGCTCGCCGAGATACTCGGTGAGGTTCTCGGCCATGCGCTTGGTCAGCGTGGTCACCAGCACGCGGTCGCCCAGCGCGACGCGTTCATGGATTTCGGACAGCAGGTCGTCCACCTGGGTGCGCACCGGACGCACCTCGACATCGGGATCGACCAGTCCGGTCGGACGCACCAGCAGCTCGACTACCTGATCGCGCGACTTCTCCAATTCGTAACGGCTCGGCGTCGCCGAGACGAAGATCGTGCGCGGCGCGCGCCGCTCCCATTCCTCGAACTTCAGCGGCCGGTTGTCCAGCGCCGACGGCAGACGGAAGCCGAACTGGACCAGGGTCTCCTTGCGCGAGCGGTCGCCCTTGTACATGCCGCCCAGCTGCGGAATGGTCACGTGCGATTCGTCCACCACCAGCAGCGCGTCCGCCGGCAGGTAGTCGAACAGACACGGCGGCGGCTCGCCCGGCATGCGGCCGGTGAGGTGCCGCGAGTAGTTCTCGATTCCCTGGCAGTAGCCGACCTCGGCCATCATTTCGAGATCGAACTGGGTCCGCTGCTGCAGGCGCTGTGCTTCGACCAGCTTGTTGTCGCGATGGAGCTGCTCCAGGCGCTCGGCCAGTTCGGCCTTGATGGTGTCGATGGCCTCGAGCACCGTGCGGCGCGTGGTGACGTAGTGCGACTTCGGGTAGATCGTGTAGCGCGGCAGGCGCCGCGTGACTTCGCCGGTCAACGGATCGAACAGGGCCAGATTCTCGATCTCGCCGTCGAACAGCTCGATGCGCAGCGCGTCGGTCTCGTTCTCGGCCGGGAACACATCGATCACCTCGCCGCGCACGCGGTAGGTGGCGCGGCGCAGTTCGGTCTCGTTGCGCGTGTACTGCAGATCGGTCAGCCGGCGGATCAGCTCGCGCTGGTCGAGGCGATCGCCGCGCACCAGGTGCAGCACCATGCGGAAGTATTCGTTGGGGTCGCCCAGTCCGTAGATCGCCGACACCGTCGCGACGATCAGCGCGTCCTTGCGTTCGAGCAAGGCCTTGGTCGCCGACAGCCGCATCTGCTCGATGTGCTCGTTGATGCTGGCGTCCTTCTCGATGAAGGTGTCGGACGCGGGCACGTAGGCTTCGGGCTGGTAATAGTCGTAGTAGCTGACGAAATACTCGACCGCGTTGTGCGGGAAAAAACTCTTGAACTCGCCGTACAGCTGCGCCGCAAGGGTCTTGTTCGGCGCCAGCACCAGCGTCGGCCGCTGCACGTGTTCCACCACGTTGGCGATGGTGTAGGTCTTGCCGGAACCGGTGACGCCGAGCAGGGTCTGCTGCGCCACCCCGGCATCGAAGCCGGCGATCAGGCGACGGATCGCCTCGGGCTGGTCGCCCGCGGGCGTGTAGGGCGCAACCAGCTGGAAACGCTCGTTCATGATGATCCCGTGGTGTCTGCCAAGTATAGGCGGCGCCCGACTACGCACCGTGTAGGCACGTGCGCACAAAGCAAGATGTCGGCAACCGCTGCCGCACGCGTTCGGCATGGCGCAACCTTGGCTGCAGGCAATGGGGGGCACGCCATGCACCGGAAGACGACGATTGGCGCAACACTGATCGAGCTGCTGATGGCCGTGCTCGTGCTAGCCGTGCTGGGCACGCTGGCCGCCCCCGCCTTCGGCACCCTTCTCGAGCGCAGCCGAGTGCAGGCGGCCGACCAGGCTTTCGTGGCGGCCCTGCATTTCGCCCGTGAAGCCGCGGTGCGCAGCGGCGCGCGCACGCTGGTCTGCCCCAGCGTTGACGGTACGCATTGCATCGATGACGGCCACTGGGAAGCAGGCTGGGTCGTCGCCATTGATCGCGACCGCGACGGTCAACCGGACACGGCACCCCTGTTGCGCGGCGATCACGATTCGACCAACCGGATTCCCCAAGGGGCGACGCGACTTCGCCTGCAATCCAGCGTCGGCCGCCCGCGCGTGGTGTTCCAGCCGGACGGCAGCGCGGGCGGCAGCAACGTCACGCTGCTGATCTGCAGGCCCGGCGGACAAAGCGGGCGCGGCATCGTGGTATCGAACTCGGGCCACATTCGCCAGACGCGCCTGAGTACCGCTCAACTGCAGCGATGCCTGGCGGATGCCTGATCCACGAGGCTTTCGCGACGATGCGCGCGGCAGTCCCAGACCGCCCTGAAGCCCGCCCACGAAAAAGCCCTGCATCGCTGCAGGGCTGGTCGACACTGGCGCCCGAAGTAGGACTCGAACCTACGACCCCCTGATTAACAGTCAGGTGCTCTAACCGGCTGAGCTATTCGGGCGAGCCGCATATGCTCGCGGCAGCCCCGCGCGATGTCAAGATGAAAGCGGCTTCAAGACACGCTGCGGATGCGATAACAGGGCACGTAGGCATTGCCGCCCGGCAGCTTCATGCGCTGCTGCGCAACGAAGGCCTGCAGCAAGTCATCCAGCGCCTGCATGATCTGCGCATCGCCGTCGATCGCGAACGGCCCCCGCGCCTCGATCGCACGCATGCCCTCTTCCTTGACGTTGCCGGCAACGATGCCGGAAAAAGCCCGCCGCAGGTCCGCCGCAAGCAGGTGCGGTGGGCGCTCGCGATGGATCTGCAGGGCAGCCATGGCGGCATGGGTCGGCACGAACGGCTGCTGGAACTCGAACGGAATCGCCAGCGTCCAGTTGAAAAAAAACGCGTCCTTGGTATCCAGGCGATGATTGCGCACGCGCTCCACGCCGCGCGCCATGGCCTTGGCCACCGCCGCGGGATCGTCGACGATGATCTGGTAGCGCGCCGCGACCGAATCGCCCAGCGCCAGCCTCAGGAAGCGGTCGATCTGCTCGAAATAGGCTGCCGATACCCGCGGCCCGGTGAAGATCAGCGGCAGCGGAATCGCGGCATTGTCGGGATGCAGCAGGATGCCGAGCAGGTAGAGGATCTCCTCGGCGGTACCCACGCCGCCGGGAAACACGATGATGCCGTGCCCGACGCGCACGAACGCCTCCAGGCGTTTCTCGATGTCCGGCATGATCACCAGGTTGTTGACGATCGGATTGGGCGATTCGGCGGCGATGATGCCGGGCTCGGTGATGCCGACATAGCGGTTGTGCTTGCGCCGCTGCTTGGCGTGGGCGATGGTCGCGCCCTTCATCGGCCCTTTCATCGCGCCCGGCCCGCAACCCGTGCAGATGTCAAAGCCGCGCAGTCCGAGCTGGTAGCCGACCTGCTTGGTGTAGTCGTACTCCTCGCGAGAAATCGAGTGCCCACCCCAGCACACCACCAGGTTGGGATCGACGTGCGGGCGCAGGATGCGCGCGTTGCGCAGGATGTCGAACACAGCGTGGGTGATTCCGGATGAGTCGCCGAGATCGAAACGCCCGGCGCTGATCTGGGCTGCAACATAGGCAACGTCGCGCACCACCGCCACCAGCAGCTCGTTGATGCCGCGGATGATCTGGCCTTCGACGAAGGCCTGCGCCGGGGCATGCACCAGTTCGATCTTGATGCCGCGATCCTGCTGCAGCACCTGGATGTCGAAATCCGGGTAGCGGTCGAGCAGCGAGCGTGGATCGTCCGCCTCGCTGCCCGAGGTCAGCACCGCCAGCGCGCAGCGCCGCAGCAGCGCGTGCAGGCCGGACTGGGTGGCGTCGCGCAACCGTGCGACCTCGTTGCGCGACAGTACGTCGAGGCCACCGGCCGGCGACACGCGCGCATTGACCGTGGCGGAAACGGCGCCGCGCAGAGGTCGGTAATCGTTCATCGTCAGGCATTCTCCGTGCGTTCCATCCGCAGGATGTGTCGAGCCGAGGGAGGCCCCCCAACCGGAGCCACCGCGGCAGCCGATCCGGCAGCATCCGCGGCCGCACCGGCAGGGTCAAGCGCCGGGCCGACAAAAAAGCCGGCGCCCTGGGGCGCCGGCCGATGCTGGCTGATCCGCGGCAGGATCAGAATGTGTAGCGCAAAGTCACGTACAACGCCCAGCGGGACTGCGCAGTCCTGTCCTCGAGCACGTATTTTTCGGGACTGTAGTTGCCGCCGCTGGTGGGCAGCGCATAGACGTATTTTCCGGTCGCCGGATCGACACCCGCAAAGTAGGCGAGATCGCGGTTGAACGGGAAGCCGATGTCCTGCACCTGGCCCCACTTCTTGTTCAGCAGGTTGGTGAAGTTGTAGATATCAAAGCGGATCTCGCCCTTGTTGCCCTTGAACAGGCCCGGGATCTCCTGCCGGAAGCTCAGATCGACCTCGTTGACCCATGGCGAATTGACGCCATTGCGACGCGCCACCTGGCCCTGATGGCTGCTCAGGTAGGAGTCCGACTTGATGTAGTCGTAGAACTGCTGGATCTGCTGCGCCGTGGTGTTGGAGGTAAACAGCACATCGCCCGGACGCGGGATATAGACTAGGTCGTTGCCGATGATGCGGTCGCCGTTGGCGTCGTTGCCGAAGACCCAGCTGTATGGCTGCCCGGTGTGGCCGTCGTAGAACGCCGACACCGAGGTGGTGTAGTCGCCGAAGAATTTGTGCTGCCAGGTCAGCGACGCGATCACGCGGCGAGCGATGTTGTAGTTGCTGGTCGAAGCCACGTCCTCGTTCGGGTTGTAGACCGCGCGGCTGCTCCAGTTCGAGCTGGCCTGGCTGGACGTGCCCGAGTTGACGTCGGTCGCACGACCGACGACCAAGCCCACCGAGCCGAACCACTCCGGCGTGAAGGGCTTCTTGACCTGCAGAGTGACGTAATCCGCGTGCCCCTTGCGCGAGTTCGTCAGCAGGGTCACGCCGCCGAACGCGGGATTGGCGTTGACCAGCTGCCCGGCTGTAGGACGCGTCGGATTGGTGAACAGCGCCGGATTCAGCGAGCTCCAGAAGCTCTCGCGGCCATCCGGCATGGCCCCCGCCGGCGCGCCGAGATTGAGGTTTTCATACTGGATCGCCTGCAGGGTGCCGATATGCTCCCACTCGGCGCTGAAGACGGTACCCCACCACGGCAGCTCGCGATCCAATGCGAGACTCCACTTGAGCACCGTCGGCAGCTGGAAATGCGGGTCCACCACATCCACCGTCTGCTGCGCTCCGGCGGCACCCGGCGGCTGCTGCGTATACGGATTCGGGTTGAAGGCGCCCGGGCCGCTGTTGCGGGCGAAGTAGCTGTTGATGGTCAATCCGTTGTTGGTGAACGGATTGGATAGCCACACGCCGGGCGACACGCCTTCCATGATGCCGATACCGCCGCGCAGCTGGGTCATCAGCTCGGTGTCGAAGGCATAGTTGAACGACAGCCGCGGCTCGAGCACCGAATGGCCGTCCACCGTGCCCTGGTTGCTCATGCCGAACGTCTGCGCGAAACCGGGATTGTTGAGCGGGCGATCCGGCGTTTTCGGCACGTCCAGGCGCAGGCCGTACTGCAGCGACAGGTTGCCGATCTGCCAGGTGTCCTGGGCAAAGAAACCCCACTGGTCGAGACGCCAGTTGGCGGCAATGCTGTCGATGTTGCCGTTGGCGGGCTGATACAGGTTGTAGGTAGTGTAGCTGCCGGACTGGAACGCCGCGATGCTGCTGAAGGTGTAGGCGCCGAACTCGGTGCGTCCGAACAGGTTGTAGAAGTTGTCGCGCTGGAAATCCGCACCCGCCTTGATGGTGTGATCGCCGAGGAACCATGTGCCGGCGAAGAATCCGGTGTAGGTGCCGACGTTGAGCACGTTGTAGTGGCGGAACTGCTCCTCGCCCAGATTGACCGCCGCCGACGGCGTCACGTTCACCGTCACCTGCGGCTGCTTCGCCAACACCGTTGGCGTCGCGCTGTACTTGCCGTAGGAGAACGAGGCCTCGGTCGAGAAGCTGTCCGACCAGTCGTCATACAGATTCAGCACGTAGCTGCTGAGGTCGCGCTTCTGGGTGTACCAGTAGCTGGAGAGCGACAGCGCGCGCGTGCTGAAGCCGCCCAGGATCGGCTGTGTGCTCTTGGTGCGGTCGTAGCGGAAACTGGCGCGGTGGTCGTTGTTGATGTTCCAGTCGATCTTGGCCAGGTATTTCTTTTCGTCCTGGTTGGCCGACGATGCGTTCAGATCGCCCGGCGTCATGCCGTAGTTCCTGGCGATCTGGGTGATCTGGTCGAGCTGCGCCTGGGTGACGCCGACGATGTTGCTCTTGCCCGAGCCGATCGGGCCGAAGCTCGGCGCCGGCGCCAGGATCTTGGAATCTTCGTAGTTGGCGAAGAAGAACAGCTTGTCCTTGACGATCGGACCGCCGACGGTGAAGCCGCCGGTCCAGCGCGACGTGTAGCCGGGGAACGTGGTGTCGTTGATGCCCTTGCCGACCATGTCCTTGGCGTTGTTGTAGTAGTAGTAGAGCGAACCGTGGAAGTCGTTGGTGCCGCTCTTGGTCACCGCATTGATGCTGGCGCCGACCGCGCGCTTCGAGGTCACGTCGTAATTGGCGGTCGAGATGTTGTATTCCTCGATCGTGTCCACCGAGATCGGCTGGTTCAGCGACGGCAGGCCGTTGGCCTCGAGGCCGAAGGAATCGTTGGTCGGCACCGCATCGATGGTGATGTTGTTGTAGCGGCTGTTCTGGCCCAGCGCCGAAATCTCGCCGCGCTCCTTGTTGGTGATGTTGATCATCGGATCGAGGCGGGCGATGTCCTGGATCGAGCGGCCCGGATCCGGAATCACCTTCAGCTCGCGACTGGAGATGTTGGTGCTCAGTCCCTTGTTGTCGGGCTGGAAGGTCTGCGCGAGCATGCTGCCCGTGACCTTGACCTCGGCCAGCTGCTTGGCGGCGACGCCCATGCTGAGATCGATCGTGGCCGTCTCCGACAGTTTCAGGTAGACGTCGTCCTTCTCGGTCTTTTCCAGGCCCGCCTTGGAGGCGATCACCTCGAACGGTCCGCCGACGCGCAGGCCCTGCGCATTGAACTGGCCATTGGCGTCGGTGGTGACGATGCGGGTGGTGCCGGAGGGCACGTGGACGATCTGCACGGTGGCGCCGGCGACCGGCTTGCCGGCATTGTCGACCACGCGGCCGGTCATCGACGAAGACGTGCTCTGCGCCATCGCCGACCCCATCGCCAACAGCGATGCGATCGCAAACGGCAGGATCTTGACCCGGATGCGCTGGTTCATTTCGTCAACCCTTGCTTGCAGGAAGGAAATTCGGGACGCCACGCGTTCCGGCGCAGGCCGTCCCGCCTGCAACACGGATTCGTAAGGTGTCATCCCGCTCGATTGGGGTCGTGCCTGAGGCCCCTGCACGACTTGAACGCGAGTTTAACAGTCGCTGATTACAAATTTGTAACCGCTTGTCAAATCGTAAGACTGGGCAGCCGGCTACCCACCGAGGTAACGCGCCCGCTTGGAAGGCCGCAGTGCGGCCAGATCAAGCATGACCAGGCCGTCGATGCAGCCCGCGAAAGCCGGGTCGGATGAGAAATCGAGAAAACGAACCCCGGCGGGGGTCACCAGATCGATATACTGGCGGTACAGCACCGGCAGGCTGACGCCGTCGCGCTTGAGCGACTGCCGCAGCCAGGCCAAACCCTGCTCAGGGGGCAGCGCACCGAGCGCTTCGACAACGGCCTCCTCGATGGCACGTAAGGGGCGATAGCGCCGGCGCCCGCAGGCCAAGCCATCAAGACCGAAGTAGTGCCGGTGCACGGCCACGATGCGATCGATCGCCGTGCGCGGCAACGCCGCCGACAGACTGACCGGGCCGAAGACGCAACCGATCGCCGGATGCCGGCGCAGGTAGGCACCGATGCCCAGCCACAGCTGGTCCAGCGCTCGGCTGCGCCAGTAGGCCGGGGCGATGAAGCTGCGGCCGAGCTCGAGGCCGCGCTGCAGCAGCGGCAGCGCCTCGGGGCGATAATCGAAGAGTTCGGCGCTGTAGAGCCCGGCCAGTCCGCGCTCGCCGAGAATGCGCACGCCGAGGCCCAGCCGATAGGCGCCGGCGATGCGCAGATGGCTCTCGTCCCACAGGACGAGGTGCTCGTAGTGGGCGTCGTAGGCGTCGAGATCGCGACGACGACCGCTGCCCTCACCGGCGCGGCGGAATGCGAGTTCGCGCAGACGGCCGATCTCGCGCAGCGCCGGACAGTCGGCGGCGCCGGCCAGCAGCAGCAGCCGCTTGCCGTCGGCGAGTTCGAGCAGCGGCTCGGCACGAACCAGCGCCGCGCGCACCGCATCTGCGGGTTCCGGCAGCGCGATCGGCGCCGCCGCGCCGAACAGCGCGCGGTCGCCGCGCGGCAGCCGGTAGACGTGCCGCCGCATCAGTGCCGCGATGCGCCGCGGCGAACCACCCACGCGACGCAGCTCGTCGGCGCCGATCAGCCCGCCGATGCACAGGCCGATGTCGGTGCGCGGCGGATTCAGCGCCTCGCGCGGCAGCAGTGCGGTCGCCAGCGGCGGAGCCAGCATCGACATGCCGTAGAACGCGGCCGAGTTGCGCGCGGTCACATGCACCGGCAAGACCCGTGCGCCGGTGCGCGCGGCCAGCCGGGCGAAGCCTTCGCTCCAGCGACCATCGCGCACGCCCGTCGGGCCGATGCGAGACACCTCGCCGGCCGGGAACAGCAGCAGCGCCTCGCCGCGCTCGAGCGCGCGGTAGGCCCCGCGCAGACGCGCCGTCGTGCGCCCGCCGAACACGTCGACCGGGATCAGGAATCGGCGCAGCTGCGGCAGCGCATCGAGCACCGCGTTGCCGAGCACCCGCACATCGCGGCGCACGGATCCCAGCAGGTGCAGCAGCGCCAACGCGTCGAGCATGCCGAGCGGGTGATTGGCGACCACCAGCACCGGACCCTCGGCAGGAATGTGCTCGCGCTCGCGGTGCGCGACGCGATAGGCGGCGCCGAGATATTCGAGCGCGCGTTCGACGAAATCGAAACCCTGCAGCGGCCCCAGCCCTGCCAGCGCACGGTTGAAGCTCTGCTCGCCGGCGATGCGTTCGAGGAGGTCGAGCACCGGGCGCCTGAGGCGCGGATGTGCCGCCAGCCAGGGCAGTTGCTGGTCGAGCGTGGTCTCGATGCGGAGCATGCGGTCGTCCCCCCGGGTCGACAACATGCTGGCGGCGCTCGGTTACAGCGCCGTGATGCGACCGTCAGAATCCGCTGCTCTTGAAGTAGGCGGCCAGCCCCGACAGAAACATCTGCACCGACAGCGCCACCAGCAGCATGCCCATCAGGCGCTCGAGCGCGGTCAGCACGCTCTCGCCCAGCCAGCGGAACAGATAGGTCGCCGACAGCAGGATCGCCGCTGTCGCCAGCCAGGCCAGAAACAGCGCCACGCTCCATTGCAGCAGGCGTCCGGGCTGGGTGTTGGTCAGCAGCAGCAGGGCTGCCATCGCCGACGGCCCGGCGACGCCCGGGATCGCCATCGGCACAATGAACGGCTCACCCTCGCCGACGGCACCGAAGATGCCGCCCTCCCTGGGCGGAAACACCATCTTGATGCCGATCAGGAACAGCACGATGCCGCCGCCGATGCTGACCGATTCCTGGCGCAGCTGCAGCACGCGCAGCATCACCTGCCCGCCCAGAAGAAAGGCGAACAGCACGCCCAGCGCGATCAGCAGTTCGCGCATCAGCACCAGGCGTCGGCGCTGCGGCGCGACGTTTTTCAGCAGGCTGAGAAACAGCGGGATGTTGCCCAGCGGATCCATGATCAGGAACAGCAGGATGCCCGCGGACAGGGTGTTGACCGGCGCGTCCATGGCCGTGCGCCGCTCAGCCCGTGACGCGCAGGTCGAGCAGCGCGCCGCGCGCTGCCGTGCCGGCTGCCGAGAGCAGGTAGACCGCTGCCGCCGCCGTGGCATCGGGCAGCGGATGCTGGCGCGTGTCCTCGCCGAACCAGGCCATCTTGCGCAGCGCCGTGCGCATGGGCGCCGGCAGCAACGCATGTACCCGCAGCGGGCCGGCGTCATGCTCCTGGTGCAGGATCGCGGCGAGCGTTTCCAGCCCGGCCTTGGCGACGCCGTAGGCGCCCCAGTGCGCGCGGCGCATGCGCTCGGGATCGTCGAGCACGAACACCGCCGCGCTGTCGGCGCGTGCCTGCAGCAGCGGCAGCAGCGCCTGCATCAGCAGATACGGCGCGGTCAGGTTCACCTGCAGCACACGCAGCCATTCCTCGGCGGACAGCACGTCCAGCGGGGTCAGACCGTCGAAGCGCGCCGCCGCGTGCACCACGCCGTCGAGGCCGCCCAGATCGCGCTCGATGGCTTCAGCCACGCCGTCGCAGTCGCGCGGACTGGCGCCCTCGAGGTTCAGCGGATAGATCGCCGGTTCGGCGCCGCCTGCAGCCTTGATCGCGTCGTACACCGACTCCAGGGCGCGCACGCGTTTGCCGAGCAGGACCACGGTGGCACCGGCGGCGGCACAGGCCAGACTGACCGCCTGGCCGAGCCCCCCGCTGGCGCCGGTCACCAGGATCACGCGGCCGGCGAGGGTGTCCGCGGCCGGCATCCAGCCGGCCGGCAGGCGCGTCGTCGGCAGCGCGATCACGCGCGCGCCTTGCCGGCGTCGCGCACGATGCGCTCGAGCTCGCCCGAGGCCTGCAAGTCCAGGGTGATGTCGCAGCCGCCGATCAGTTCGCCATGCACGAACAGCTGCGGGAACGTGGGCCAGTTCGAGTAGTGCGGCAGACCGGCGCGGATCTCGGGGTCCTCCAGCACATTGACGGCGTGGAAGTCGGCGCCGACCGCGTGCAGCGCCTGCGCGGTACGACTGGAGAAGCCGCACATCGGAAACTGCGGCGTACCCTTCATGAAGAGCACGACCGGATGGGCATCGAGGATGCCCTTGATGCGTTCGTTAATGTCCATAGGTACAGGGATTACAATGGCTGCAGGCGTCATGCGCCCGTCGGTCATTGTATCAGCGGCCTGTCCGCGCCGAGCTTCGCGGACGCTGCCGCATCCCCCCGAGAT
>JAJYMF010000372.1 GCA_021787175.1 Pseudomonadota bacterium
GACCTGCTGGCGCGATTCACCTGGAACGCCGCCGCCATGCGCGCGGCGATCGAGCCGGCGATGTACGCCACCGATGTGGCGGTGGAACAGGCCACGGCCGGGGTGCCGTTTCGCGAGGCCTATCGCCGCGCCGCCGAGACCGCGCAGGCGGCGGGGCAGGGCCGCACGCCCGAGGGCAGCCTGGCGGCACGCGTGTCACCGGGTGCTGCAGGCGATGCCGGGCTGCTCGCGCGCCTGCGCGTCCGTCTGGCCACGTGCGACGAGTCGGCGGCGGTGTGCGCAGACCCTTCGCTGCGCTCAGGGTGACAACTCCGTTGTCATCCTGAGGGCGTAGCCCGAAGGATCTGGTCGGCGACAGGCGCAGGATGAACAGATCATGCACCATGCGTCGCGCCCCGGCCACACCATCCCTGGCGCAGCGTTCGTGGGCGCGAGAGCAACCCCTCACCTCTCACTTCGCTCTGCATGACGGCATCAAGTCGCGGCCGTCCTGTGCGTATGCGATCCTTGCGCGCCTTGCAGCGCGCCCGCGCCGCATCCAATCCCGACGAATTCTCCGCGCATGCCGCTTCTTTCCGATCCTGCCGTCGCCGTACGGCCACGCCGCTGGCCCATGGTGGCCGCATTTGCCGTCCTGCTGTTGCTGCGTGTGCTCTTTGCCTTCACCCTGCAGGTCGATTCGGACGAGCCGCAGCATCTGCACGTGGTCTGGGCCTGGACGCAGGGCCTGCTGCCCTATCGCGACGTTTTCGACAACCACACGCCGCTGTTCCAGCTGCTGATGTCGCCGCTGCTGGCGCTGCTGGGCGAACGCGCCGACATCGTCCCGCTGATGCGGCTGGCGATGATTCCGTTCTATGCCCTGGCGCTGTGGGCGGGCTGGCGCATCGGCTGCGCGCTGTGGACGCGCCGCACCGCGGCGCTGGCGACGCTGCTGACCGCGCTGTTTCCGTTCTACTTCGTGCTGTCGGCGCAGTTCCGCACCGACGACCTGTGGTCGCCGCTGTGGGTGCTGACCGTGCTGGTCGGCGTCACCGGCATGCCCGGCCTGCGGCGGATGGCGGCCAGCGGGCTGCTGGCCGGGCTGGCGCTGGCGGTGTCGCTGAAGACCACGGTGCTGCTGATCGCCGGGGCGATCGCGCTGGCGCTGGTGCTGCTGATCTGGCGTCTGGACGGCCGCCGCCTGGATGCCGCGGCGCTGACCCGCGGAGCCATTGCGTTTGCGCTGGCCGTCGCCGTGCCGCTGGCGGTGTTCGCCGCATACTTCGCCGCCGAAGGCGCCTGGGCGCAGACCTGGTACTGCACCGTGCAGCACAACATCGTGCCGGGGCTGGGCGATTGGAGCGGGCACCGCCTCGGGCATGTTCTGCGGCTGGGTGTGTTTCCGGCGCTGCTGCTGCTCAGCGCCGGCGCATTGTGGCGCACGCTGCGGCGCACGGCGGATGCCGAACGCTGGCTGCGGCGCAGCGTGGTGCTCGCCGGCGCCGTGCTCTACGTCGGCGCGCTGATCAGCTACTGGCCGCTGGTGCCGGCGCAGGACCTGCTCCCCGTCACGCCGATGCTGATGCTGGGTCTGGTGGCGCTGGTCGAGCGCGATCACGTCGCGCGTGCGGCGATCACCCCCCGGCGCGCCTTGCCGTTCTGGGCGCTGCTGTTTCTGCTGTTCGATCTCGGCGTGATCCTGGCGCTGCGGCCGCCGTGGCGCGATCGCGCGGCCGTGCAGGAAAACCATCTCGCCGCGGTGCTGCGCCTGACCCGCCCTGACGACGACGTGATGGACGCCAAGGGCGAGTCGATCTTCCGGATGCGCCCGATCTACTGGGCGTTCGAGAACATCACCCAGCAGCGCATGAAGCTGGGCCTGATCCCGGACGATGTGGCGGACGGACTGGTGCGCACCGGTACGCCGCTGGTCGACGACTACCGCATGCCGCCGGGCGCGCAGACCTTTATCGCGGCCAACTACCTCGCCACCGGCATCGGCAGACTGCGGGTGGCCGGATTGCTGCTCGATGCGCCGCAGGCGGGCGTGCCGCTGTCGTTCCGGGTCCGCGTGCCGCAGACCTACGCGCTGGTCGATGCGGCCGGTGCGGCAACGGCCACACTCGACGGCACGCAGCTGGACGGGCCGCGCAGGCTTGCGGCCGGATTGCATGTGCTGACGGTGCCTCGTCGAGGCCGATATGCACTGGTGTGGGCGCCGGCCTTGCATCGCGGGCTCGATCCCGCGGCGCTGTTCGCGGCATCCAGCGCCGCGCAGGACGCGCCTCAGAAGCTCATGAAGTAACCGCCGTTGACCGGCAGATTGGCGCCGGTGATGTAGCCGGCGTCGTCTGCGGCAAGGAATGCCACCGCGCGGGCGATATCGTCGGGACTGCCGAGATGGCCCACCGGAATCTGCGCGGCGATCCTGGCGCGGATGGCTTCGGGCACGGCCATCACCAATTCGGTCAGGCAGTACCCCGGCGACACCGTGTTGACGGTGACGCCCTTGGCCGCCACTTCGCGCGCCAGCGCCATGCTGAAACCGTGCACACCGGCCTTGGCGGCCGAGTAGTTGGTCTGCCCGAACTGGCCGGTCTGGCCGTTGACCGAACTGATGTTGACGACGCGGCCGAAGCCGCGCTCGACCATGCCCTCGATCACCGCGCGGGTCATGTGGAACAGGCCGTCGAGATTGACCCGCATCAGCTGGTCCCACTGCGCCACGCTCATCTTGCGCAGGGTGGCGTCGCGAGTGATGCCGGCGACGTTGGCGAGAATGTCGATGCGGCCGTGACGCTCGCCGACGCGGCGCGCGAGATCGGCGCAGCTGGCGTCGTCGGTGACGTCCACCGGCTCGAACGCGATGTGTTCGGCAAAGGCGCCGGTTTCCGTCTTGAAGGCCGCGATGCGTTCGCTGCGGCCGGCCAGATCGGCGGCGATCACATGGGCGCCGCTGCGGGCGAGATGCAGACAAATGGCGGTGCCGAGACCGCCGATGCCGCCGGTGACGACGGCGATGCGCTGGGACATGGGGGACTCCGTTATGCGGCGCGGCGCCATCTGTTGCGGCGCAGCAAAGCCGCGATGGTAGGCAGGCCCGGCGGGGCTGTCAAACCGCAGACGCGCCGATCAGCGCGGCTTGCGTGCGCCCGGCGCGGCGGGTGCCGGACCGGCCGGCGGCGGCTCGTCGCCGCGCGCCCGTGCCTGGCCGGCGGCGGCTTCGAGGAAGCCGCGCTGCAGCGTCTTCCACATGTCGAGATTGCGCTCGGTGAGGTCGTTGAGCATGGTCAGCGGCGTCTGCCCGAGCAGGCTCGAGAGCTGGCTGCGGAACTGTTGCTGCTGGTCGAGGAACACCTGCAGGCTCTTCTCGAGATAGGGGCCCATGAAGCCCTGCAGCGAATCGCCGTAGAAACGGATGATCTGCGACAGCAGGCGCACCGAGAACATCGGCTGGCCGCGATCCTCGTGCTCGGTGATGATCTGCAGCAGCACCGCGCGGGTGAGGTCGTCGCCGGTCTTGGCGTCGCGTACCTCGAACGCCTCGCCGTCGATCACCAGCTGGCGCACTTCCTCGAGCGTGATGTAGCTCGAGATCTCGGTGTCGTAGAGCCGGCGGTTCGGGTATTTTTTGATGACGCGGACTTGTGCCATGCGGAAACGCTAGCAGATGTTATTGCGTTGCACCAGCCGGAATGCTGCGCAGCAATGCGCGCGAACGGATGCCCGCGATCCGGTCCGCGCCCTGCCGCGCACCGCGAGCGCATGCCTCATGCGCAGGCACCCATTCCCGGGCCGCAGCCCGTTGGGCTTCCTGCCTCGCCCGGTCACGCGCATTGAAGCTGCCGCAGGCAGCTGCGGAACACGCGTCCGCTGAGGGCCGGCAAGCATCCGTCCCTGGGTCGTCGCCCGTTCGGCCTCCTGCCTCACCTGGTGAGCGCCGCGCGACATGCCATTCAAGGCATGTCGCAAGCGCGGCGTTCACCAACCCATGTAGTGGCCGCCGTTGATGGCGAGGTTGGCGCCGGTAATCCAGGCCGCCTCCTCGCCGACGAAGAAGTTGATCGCATAGGCAATTTCGGCGGGCTCGCCCAGGCGCCCGAGCGGAATCTGCGCGACGATCTTGGCACGCACATCCTCGGGCACGGCCATCACCATCTCGGTGCCGACGTAGCCCGGCGAGACGGTGTTGACGGTGATGCCGAAGCGTGCGTTTTCCTGCGCCAGCGAGATGGTGAAGCCGTGCATGCCGGCCTTGGCGGCGGCGTAGTTGGCCTGACCGTACTGGCCCTTCTGGCCGTTGATCGAGCTGATCTGGACGATGCGCCCCCACTTGCGTTCGCGCATGCCCTCGATCACCGGCCGGGTGACGTTGAAGCAGGCATTGAGGTTGGTGTGGATGACGTCGCTCCACTGCTGGTAGGTCATGCGGTGGAAGGTGGTATCGCGGGTGATGCCGGCGTTGTTGACCAGGATCTCGATCGGACCGAGTGCCTTTTCGATGGCGCGCACCATGTCGACGCAGGAGTCGGGATTGCTGACATCGCCCGGCACCAGCAACGCCTCGACGCCCTCGCTGCGCAGCCGTGCCTGCCAGGTGCGGGCCTTGGCCTCGTCGCGGTAATTGGTGGCAACGCGATGACCGCTGGCAACCAGTCGCCGCACGATCGCCGTGCCGATGCCGCCGGTGCCGCCGGTAACCAGGGCAACCCGAGAAGTCATGAGCGTATCTCCATGCAAACCGTGCGCGAGTGTAGGCGTGTGTGCTCAGGCAAAGTCCCGCGGTGCAACACGGGCGGCCACCTGCGGCAGGGACGATCGGCAGAAGCTCGCGCGCGCCGCATCGAGCAACGCGGCCGGTGCGGCGGCCGGCGCGGCGGCCGCTTCGGTCAGGTCAAGGAACGCCAGCGCGGCGCGCAGGGACGTCAGCGGGGCGGCGCCCAGCGGGCGGTCACCGGACGATTTCGACAGCTTGCGGCCCTCGGCATCGGTGGCCACCGGCAGATGCAGGTAGCGCGGCGTCGGCAGGCCCAGCGCGCGCTGCAGCAGGATCTGCCGTGGCGTCGAATCGAGCAGGTCGGCGCCGCGCACGACTTCGGTGATGCCCTGCCAGGCATCGTCGACCACCATCGCCAGTTGGTAGGACCAGAATCCGTCCGCCCGGCGCAGCACGAAATCGCCGACCGCCGTCGCGACGTCCTGCCGCTGCGGTCCCTGCAGGGCGTCGTCGAAGCCGATCACGCTGCCGGCAGGCACGCGCAGCCGCCACGCGGCCGGCAGGCCCGGCGCATGGTCGCGCACGCAGATTTCCGGATGGACGCCGGCGAACGGCTCGAGGTCGCTGCGCGAACAGGCGCAGGGGTAGGCCGCACCGTCCGCGGCCAGCCGCGCCAGGGCCACGGCGTAGGCCTGATGGCGAGTGCTCTGATAGAGCGTTTCGCCGTTGCCGGCCAAGCCCAGCGCGGCCAGTTGGTCGAGTATCTCGCGGTCGCTGCCGGCCGGCTCGCGCGGCGGGTCGAGATCCTCGATGCGCACGCGCCAGACGCCGCCGTCGGCGTGTGCGCAGAGCCAGCTTCCGAGCGCGGCGACCAGCGAGCCGAAATGCAGCGGACCGGTGGGCGAGGGGGCGAAGCGTCCGATCGAGGCCATGCGGCGGATCATGCCATCGGGCCACCTTGAAACGTCGGCGCAACGCCCCGAATCAAGATCCGCGGAATCGCCCGCCTTCATGACTGCCACGAGCGACAGCCATGCGCCGTATCCTCCTGTTTCTTGGCACCAACCTGGCCGTGCTGCTGCTGTTTACGGTCATCGCCCGCCTGTTCGGCATCGACCAATGGGCCGCCGCCAACGGCACCAGCTTCGTCGGTCTGCTGGTGTTCGCCGCCGTGTTCGGCATGGGCGGCGCCCTGATTTCGCTCGCGCTGTCGAAGACCATCGCCAAATGGTCCACCCATGCGCAGGTGATCACGCAGCCGCAGAGCGAGCCCGAGCGCTGGCTGCTCGACACCGTGCGCCGGCACGCACAGGCTGCCGGCATCGGCATGCCCGAGGTGGCGGTCTACGAAGGCCACGAGATGAATGCCTTCGCCACCGGCATGAGCCGCGATCACGCCCTGGTCGCGGTCAGCAGCGGCCTGCTGCAGAACATGGATCGCGAGCAGGTCGCCGCGGTGCTCGGCCACGAGATCGGCCACGTCGCCAACGGCGACATGGTCACCCTGACCCTGATCCAGGGCGTGCTCAACACCTTCGTGATCCTGGCCGCGCGCATCGTCGGCCGGCTGGTCGATTCGTGGCTGTCAGGCGGGCGCGATCGCGGAGGTGCCGGCATCGGCTACTTCGTCACCGTGATCGTGCTGGAGATCGCGTTCGGCATCTTCGCCTCGATGATCGTGATGGCGTTCTCGCGCTGGCGCGAGTTCCGTGCCGATGCCGCCGGCGCGCGGCTGGCCGGGCGCGGTGCGATGATCTCGGCGCTGGAGCGCCTGAGTGCCACTTATGGCGAATCGACCCTGCCCAAGACGATCCAGGCCTTCGGCATTTCCGGCTCGCGGGGATCGGGTCTAAAACGCCTGTTCATGAGCCATCCGCCGCTGGAGGAACGCATCGCCGCGCTGCGCGCGATCGGTTGACCGTTGTCGCATTCGTCTGGCGCCGCGCGCTGCGCGGCGCGCCTGTCCGGAGATCCGCATGACCACCGCCACCGCCGCCGCACCCGAAACCCGCGCCTTCGAGGCCGAAGTCAGCCAGGTCCTGCATCTGGTGACGCACTCGCTCTACTCGCACAAGGAGATCTTCCTGCGCGAGCTGATTTCCAACGCTTCCGACGCCTGCGACAAGCTGCGCTACGAAGCGCTGTCCAAACCCGAGCTGACCGCCGGCGACGCCGACCTGCGCATCGAGATCACGTTCGACAAGGACGCACGCACGCTGACCGTGCGCGACAACGGCATCGGCATGAGTCGCGAGGAGGTGATCGAGAACATCGGCACCATCGCACGCTCGGGCACGCGGCGCTTTCTCGATGCGCTCTCCGGCGATGCCCGCAAGGACACCCAGCTGATCGGTCAGTTCGGCGTAGGCTTCTATTCGGCTTTCATCGTCGCCGACCGCGTCGAGCTGGTGACGCGCCGTGCCGATGCGGAACCGGACGCCGGCGTGCGCTGGACCTCCGGCGGCAGCGGCGAGTACACCCTCGAAACCGTCGCGGCGCCGGCGCGCGGCACCGCGGTCACCCTGCACCTCAAGGCCGACGAGGACGAATTCCTCGAGCCCTGGCGGCTGCGCGAGCTGATCGCACGCTATTCCGAGCACGTGGCCTTCCCGATCCGCGTGCCCAAGCTCGCCGAGGGCAAACCGACCGCCGAGTTCGAGACGATCAACGACGCCTCGGCGCTGTGGGCGCGGCCGAAGAGCGAACTCAAGGACGAGGACTACCAGGCCTTCTACCGCTCGATCTCGCACGACTTCGGCGACGCCCTGACCTGGACCCACAACCGCGTCGAGGGCAGCCAGAGCTACACCCTGCTGCTGTACGTCCCGGAAAAGCCGCCTTTCGACCTCACCTTCAGCGGCCGCGACGAGCGCAAGGGTCTCAAGCTCTACATCCGCCGTGTCTTCATCATGGACGCCAGTGAGCAACTGCTGCCGGCCTATCTGCGCTTCGTGCGCGGCGTGGTCGATTCCGACGATCTGCCGCTCAACGTCAGCCGCGAGATCCTGCAGGAGAACCGCCTGCTGGCGCAGATCCGCAGCGCCTGCGTCAAGCGCGTGCTCGACCAGCTGGAAAAGCTGGCCAAGGACGAGCCGGAAAAGTTCGCCACCTTCCAGGCCAGCTTCGGCGGCGTGCTCAAGGAAGGCATCGCCGAGGATGCCGGCAACCGCGAGCGCATCGCCAGGCTGCTGCGTTTCGCCTCGACGGCCAGCGAGGGCGACGCGCGCACGGTGTCGCTGGACGATTACGTCGGTCGCATGCAGGCCGACCAGAAGGCCATCTACGTGCTGACCGCCGACTCGCTGGCGGCGGCGCGCGGCAGCCCGCAGCTGGAGGCGCTCAAGGCGCGCAACCTCGAGGTGCTGCTGCTGACCGACCGCATCGACGAGTGGATGCTGGGCTACCTGCGCGAATACGCCGGCAAGCCGCTGCGCCACGTCGGCAAGGGCGAGCTGGATCTCGCGCCGGCCGATGCCGAGGCGAACAAGGTTGCGGAAGCCGCGGCCGAACCGCTGCTCAAGCGCCTGAAGGAGCTGCTGGGCGAGCGTGTGCGCGAGGTGAAGCTCAGCCACCGCCTGACCGAATCGCCGTCCTGCCTGGTGCTGGAAGAGCACGACATGGCCCTGCACGTGCAGCGTCTGCTGCGCGAGGCCGGCCACGCCCTGCCCGCGCAGCCACCGGTGCTGGAGGTCAATCCGCAGCATCCGCTGCTCAAGCGCATCGAGGGCGAGACCGACGCGGCGCGCGCCGGCGATCTGGCGCTGTGGCTGCTGGAGCAGGCGCAGGTCGCCGCCGGGGTGACGCCCGACGATCCCGCCGGCTTCGTGCGGCGCATGAACCGGCTGCTGCTCGAAACACCCGCGGCGTGAACCGCGGGGCGGTGGGCGCAGCCGATGCGACGGCCGCGGTGCGTGCCGACATCTGGCTGTGGGCGGCGCGCTTCTACAAGACCCGCGCGCTGGCCAAGCTGGCGCTGGAGACGGGCCACGTCGACGTCGGCGAACAGCACTGCAAGGCGAGCCGGGCGCTGCGCGCCGGCGAGACGCTGCACATCCGCCGCGGCGAGGAGCGTTTCGAGGTGGTCGTGCTGGCGCTCAGCGCGAAACGCGGACCCGCAGCGGTCGCGCAGACGCTGTACGCGGAAACCGACGCCAGCCGCCTGGGCCGCGCGCTGGCGCAGGAGCAGCGGCGGTTGCAGCCGACCCCGCATCCCGATTCGCGCCCGGGCAAGCGCGACCGCCGCGCCCTGCGCGCGCTGAAGTCGGATTCGGGTTGACCGGCGGGTATCAGGGCAGCAGGGATTGCAGCCGGTACAGCGCTTCCAGCGCCTCGCGCGGACTCAGCGCATCGGGATCCAGCGCGCGCAGGGTTTCCTCCAGTGCCGAGGGTGCCGGCGGCGCGAACAGGCCGAGTTGCGGCGACGGCGTGGCGGGTGGCGACATGCCGTGGGACGGGCTGCGCTCCAGGGCTTCCAGCGTGCGCCGCGCGTCGGCGATCACCGCCCGCGGCAGGCCCGCCAGCGCGGCCACGGCGAGTCCGAAGCTGCGGCTGGCCGGGCCGTCCTTGACCGCGTGCATGAACACCAGTTGCTCGCCGTATTCGACCGCGTCGAGATGCACATTGGCAATGCCGGGCACTTCGCCGGCCAGCGCAGTCAGCTCGAAGTAGTGCGTGGCGAACAGGGTGTAGGCGCGGTTGACCATCGCCAGCCGCACCGCGCAGGCGCGCGCCAGCGCTAGGCCGTCGTAGGTCGAGGTGCCGCGCCCGATCTCGTCCATCAGCACCAGGCTGTGCGCGGTCGCGTTGTGCAGGATCGCGGCGGTCTCGCTCATCTCGACCATGAAGGTGGACTGGCCGCGGGCCAGGTCGTCGCCGGCGCCGATGCGGGTGAAGATGCGGTCGATCGGACCCAGCACCGTGCGCTGCGCCGGCACGTAGCTGCCGATATGTGCCAGCAGCACGATCAGCGCGGTCTGGCGCATGTAGGTGGACTTGCCGCCCATGTTGGGGCCGGTGATCACCAGCATGCGGCGGGTGTCGTCGAGGTGCAGGTCGTTGGGTTCGAAAGGCTCCTCGCGCACCAGCTCGACCACCGGATGGCGGCCGCGTTCGATGCGGATGCCGGGCGCATCGACGAGTTCGGGGCAGGTCCAGGCCAGCGCATCGGCGCGCTCGGCGAGGTTGGCCAGCGCATCGAGTTCGGCGATCGCCGCGGCGGCATCCTGCAGCGGTGCGAGCCGCGCAGCCAGTGCATCGAGCACGCCCTCGTACAGCGCGCGCTCGCGGATCAGCGCGCGCTCGCGTGCCGACAGCACCTGATCCTCGAAGGCCTTGAGCTCGGCGGTGATGTAGCGCTCGGCGTCCTTGACCGTTTGCCGGCGCGTGTAGTGCGCCGGCGCGCGTTCGGCCTGGCCCTTGCCGATCTCGATGTAATAGCCGTGTACGCGGTTGTAGCCGACCTTGAGCGTGGCAATGCCGCTGGCCGCCTTTTCGCGCTGCTCCAGTTCCAGCAGGAAGCGGTCGGCGTCGGTGGACAGCAGGCGCAGGCGGTCGAGTTCGGCGTCGTAGCCGGGAGCGATCACGCCGCCGTCGCGCAGCAGCGCCGGGGGTTGTGCGATCACCGCGTCATTCAGCAGGCGCACGCTCTCGCCGTGGTCGCCGATGCGCGTCAGCAGCGCACCCAGCAGCGGGCTGTCCACGCCCGCCAGTTCGTCGCGCAGTCCCGGTGCGGCGGCAAGGCCGTCGCGCAGGGTGGACAGATCCCGCGGCCGCGCCGAGCGCAGCGCGACGCGCGCGAGAATGCGTTCGAGGTCGCCGATCCCGCGCAACCGCTCACGCAGCGGCGGGAAACGCCGGCTGTCGATCAGCGCGCCGATCGCCTGATGACGCTGCCGCAGGGTGCCGCGGTCGCGCAACGGGCGATGCAGCCAGCGTCGCAGCAGGCGCGCGCCCATCGGCGTGACGCTACGGTCGAGCACCCCGAGCAGGGTGTGTTCGCTGCGGCCGCCGGGATGCGTGTCGAGTTCGAGGTGGCGGCGCGTGGCCGCATCCAGGGCGACGGTCTCGGCGGCATTCTCGACGGCCAGGCCGGCAAGGTGCGGCAACGCGCTCTTCTGCGTCTCCTGCAGATAGGTCAGCAGCGCGCCAGCGGCACCCAGTGCCCGCGTCAGCGCCGCGCAGCCGAAACCGGACAGGTCGTGAGTACCGAAAAATCGGCACAGCTCGCGCTGCGCGCTGGCCGCATCGAAGTGCCAGGGCAGGCGCCGGCGCAGGCCGGGCAGGGCGGCGACCGTCGCCGGCCAGGCGGCGTCCTCGGCGATCAGAGTCTCGGCCGGCGCCAGCCGCGCCAGCTCGGCGGCGAGCGCATCCGCATCGGCCACCTCGCTGAGCAGGAAGCGGCCCGCGGCGAGGTCGACCCAGGCCAGGCCATAGCCGTTGCGGTCGGCGGCGATCGCCAGCAGCAGGGTGTCGCGGCGCTCTTCCAGCAGCGCTTCGTCGGTGATCGTGCCCGGGGTGACGACGCGCACCACCTTGCGCTCGACCAGGCCTGTCCTGAGCCCCGTCGAAGGACTCTTGGCCAGCGCCGGATCGCCGATCTGCTCGCAGATCGCCACCGCTTCGCCGGCGCGCACCAGCTTGCCGAGATAGCTCTCGACCGCATGCACCGGCACGCCGGCCATCGGGATCGGCGCGCCCGCCGACTGTCCGCGCTGGGTCAGTGTGATGTCGAGCAGCCGCGCCGCCTTGCGCGCGTCGTCGTAGAACAGCTCGTAGAAATCGCCCATGCGAAACAGCAGCAGGGTGTCCGGGTACTCGGCCTTGGCGGCAAAGTACTGCCGCATCAGCGGCGTGTGCTGCACGGGATCGTCGCGGGTCATCAGCGGCAGGGCGGGGTTGGCGCGGTCGCGGCGCGGGAGTAGAAAGCGTGCTTTCGGATGTTGGAGTGTCGCATGGCCGCGGACGCTGTTCCTACCGATGTCGAACTGCACGAGCGGGCCGAGGCGGTGGCCGATGCGCTGCGCGCGCGCGCGCTCACCATCGTGGCCGCCGAGTCCTGTACCGGCGGCTGGATCGCCAAGACGCTGACCGATCTCGCCGGCAGTTCGGCGTGGTTCGAGTGCGGTGTCGTGGCCTACAGCTACGAGGCCAAGGAAGCGCTGCTGGGCGTGCATCCGCACACGCTCGAGCGCAGCGGCGCGGTCAGCGAGGAGACCGCGATCGAGATGGTTTCCGGCGCGCTGGCACGCTTCGGCGCCGGTATCGCGGTCGCGGTCACCGGCATCGCCGGGCCGTCGGGAGGCACGCCGGAAAAGCCGGTGGGCACGGTGTGGATCGCCTGGAAACGCCGCGGCGGCTATGCGCGGGCGCAGCTGTTCCAGTTTGCCGGCGACCGCGAGGCCGTGCGTCGCCATACCGTGGCCGCGGCCCTCGCCGGAGTGCGGAAAATCCTTACGGAGTCCGGCGGCGAGTCCCGGCGTTCCGCCGCCGACGCTGTGGGATAATCGCTGTCCATGCAGCGTCGCGGCTTTTGCGACAGCGTCGCGGCACACTCGCATCAACCTGACGACCCAAAGGGGATCACGATGGATGAGAACAAGCGCCGCGCGCTGACCTCCGCGCTCAGCCAGATCGAAAAGCAGTTCGGCAAGGGCGCGGTCATGCGCATGGGCGACCGTACCGACGACGTCATCGAAGCGATCTCCACCGGCTCACTGGGACTCGACGTCGCACTCGGCGTCGGCGGCCTCCCGCGCGGCCGTGTGGTCGAGATCTACGGCCCCGAATCCTCGGGCAAGACCACGCTGACCCTGCAGGTGATCGCCAACTGCCAGCGCAGCGGCGGCGCAGCGGCCTTCATCGACGCCGAGCACGCACTCGACCCGTCCTACGCCGAGAAACTGGGCGTCAACGTCGACGATCTGCTGGTATCGCAGCCCGACACCGGCGAGCAGGCGCTGGAGATCGCCGACATGCTGGTGCGCTCCAACGCGGTCGACATCGTGGTGATCGACTCGGTCGCGGCGCTGACGCCCAAGGCCGAGATCGAGGGCGAAATGGGCGATTCGCACGTCGGCCTGCACGCGCGCCTGATGAGCCAGGCGCTGCGCAAGCTCACCGCCAACATCAAGAAGTCCGGCTGTCTGGTGATCTTCATCAACCAGATCCGCATGAAGATCGGCGTGATGTTCGGCAGCCCCGAGACCACCACCGGCGGCAACGCGCTGAAGTTCTACGCCTCGGTGCGTCTCGACATCCGCCGCATCGGCGCGATCAAGAAGGGCGAGGAGATCATCGGCTCGGAGACCCGCGTGAAGGTTGTCAAGAACAAGGTCGCGCCGCCGTTCCGCCAGGCCGAGTTCGAGATCCTCTACGGCGAAGGCATCTCCCGGCTCGGTGAAGTCATCGAGATGGGCGTCAGCAACGAGCTGATCGAGAAATCCGGCGCCTGGTACAGCTACAAGGGCGAGCGCATCGGCCAGGGCAAGGAGAACGCCCGCCAGTACCTCAAGGAACATCCGGAAATCGCGGCTGAAATCGAAGCACAGCTGCGCGCGCGCCTGCTGACCGCCAAACTGCCGGTCACTGCCGCTGCAGCCGCCACGGAAGCGGAAGAGGTCTGAGCGGCGATTGGCATCCGGCACCGTGACGGCAGTCGCGACGTGCCGGGTGCGGGTCCCGGAGGGCCTCGATCGCGCATGACCCGCCGCCGCAACCGCACCGAGGACGACGCACCGCGCCGCAGTGCCTACGACCGTGCGCTGGAGATGCTCGCCCGCCGCGAGCACTCGCAGCGCGAGCTGCGTGCGCGGCTTGACCGCAGCGGCTATGACGAAGCCGACGCCGATGCGGCGCTCGCCCGGCTGCACGATCAGAACTACCAGAGCGACACCCGTTTTGCCGAGATGCTGCTGCGCAGCCGTGTCGCGCAGGGCTACGGCCCGCGCCGCATCCGTGCCGAGCTGGCGGCCCATGGCGTTTCGGCGGCGGCGGCACAGGCGCTGCTTGCCGCTTCCGCGACCGACTGGCTGGCGCTGGCGACGGCGCAGTTGCGCCGGCAGTTCGGGTCCGCCGGCACCGGCGTCATGGCCGAACGCGCGCGGCGCGCCCAGTACCTGCTGCGGCGCGGATTCGACGCTTCCACGGTAAGATCAGCCACTCACGCTGAGCTGGACGAGGCGACCGACGACGCGGGCTGACCGCGCGCTTGCGGGCCCCGGTCCGGTGCTGCGCTCCTCGATCCGCCCCTGTGCCCGTCCATGAAAACCGCCGAAATTCGTTCCCGCTTCCTCGACTTCTTTCGCGCCCGTGGCCACAGCATCGTGCCGTCGGCCACGCTGGTTCCGGCCAACGACCCGACACTGCTGTTCACCAATTCGGGCATGGTGCAGTTCAAGAACGTGTTCCTGGGCAGCGAGAAGCCGGGCTACGTGCGCGCCGCCGACGTGCAGCGCTGCCTGCGCGCCGGCGGCAAGCACAACGACCTCGACGCGGTGGGCTACACCGCGCGTCACCACACCTTCTTCGAGATGCTGGGCAACTGGTCGTTCGGCGACTACTTCAAGCGCGAGGCCATCGCCTGGGCATGGGAGCTGCTGACCGCCGAGTTCGGTCTGCCGCCCGAAAAGCTGTGGGTCACGATCTATCACACCGACGACGAGGCCTACCGCATCTGGAACGAGGAGATCGGCGTGCCCGCCGGGCGCATCGTGCGCATCGGCGACAACAAGGGCGCGCGCTATGCCTCGGACAATTTCTGGCAGATGGCCGACACCGGTCCCTGCGGCCCCTGCACCGAGATCTTCTACGACCACGGCCCCGATGTGGCCGGCGGCCCGCCCGGCTCGCCCGACGAGGACGGCGACCGCTACATCGAGATCTGGAACCTGGTGTTCATGCAGTTCGACCGCGCCGCCGACGGCACGCTGTCGCCGCTGCCAGCGCCCTGCGTGGACACCGGCATGGGCCTGGAGCGTCTGGCCGCGGTGCTGCAGCACAAGCACTCCAACTACGAGATCGACCTGTTCCAGCATCTGGTCCGCACCGCGGCCGAACTGACCTCGACGAACGATCTCGAGAACAAGTCGTTGCGCGTGATCGCCGACCATATCCGCGCTTGCGCCTTCCTGATCGTCGACGGCGTGCTGCCGTCCAACGAGGGCCGCGGCTACGTGCTGCGCCGGATCATCCGCCGCGCCCTGCGCCACGGCTGGATGCTGGGCGTGCGCGGCGAGTTTTTCTGG
>JAJYMF010000171.1 GCA_021787175.1 Pseudomonadota bacterium
GTGGCATTACGGCGCACGCTACGGCGTCAATCCGGGCAGGCTGTACGTGGCGGGACACTCGGCCGGAGCCCACCTGACGGCGATGATGCTGGCAGCACGCTGGAGTACCTACATGCCGAACCTGCCCTACAACCTGGTCAAGGGCGGCCTTGCGATCAGCGGCATCTACGATCTGGAACCGCTGGTGCATGCCCCGTTCGTCAACGCCGATATCAAACTCGACCAGGCGCTCGCGCGCCGGCTGAGCCCCGTGAACATCCCGCCCGCCACCACCGCACCGCTCTATACCGCCGTCGGGGGCGAGGAAAGCGAGGAATTCAAGCGTCAAAATGCGCTCCTGGCGCGGACCTGGCGCTACGCCTTCGCCGCAGACATCCCGATGCCCGGCTGCAATCACCTCACCGTGCTCGAGCAGCTTGCCGATCCGAGCAGCGCATTGTTCCAGGGCGCGATGGAACTGATGCACCACTGAGGCCCGCTGCCGCGCCGGCATGGCAGGCGCTGCGCAAAGCTGCTATCTTTGCCTCCAAATGGACCCGCGCGCGCTGCTCATCGAAAGCTTTCATGCCGCAGTGGGCGCTGCCGACGCGCAGAAGATTCTGCCGCCGCATCTGCCCCAAGCGCCGCAGGGAAAGACGCTGGTGGTCGGCGCCGGCAAAGCTGCCGCAGCCATGGCGCTCGCAGTCGAACAGCACTGGCCCGCCTCTTCGCCCTTGGCCGGCCTCGCCATTACGCGCTACCAGCACGGCCTGCTCACCAATCGCATCCAGGTAATCGAAGCCGGACACCCGGTTCCCGACGAGAGCGGCGAGAAAGCGGCGCAGGAGATTCTGCGCCGCGCAAAAGGGCTCAGCGCGAACGACCTTCTGCTCGCGCTGGTATCGGGCGGCGGATCCAGCCTGCTGAGCCTCCCGGTCGAAGGCATCAGCATGGACGAACTGAAAGCCACGACCAAGGAGCTGCTGCGCTGCGGCGCCCCGATCCAGGACATGAACACGGTGCGCAAGCACATTTCGAGCATCCAGGGCGGCAAGCTCGCCGCGGCGTGCAGGTCCAGGGTGCTGGCGCTGATCATTTCCGACGTGACCGGCGACGACCCCACCCATATCGGATCCGGCCCATGCGCGCCCGATCCGAGCACCTACCAGGATGCGCAGGACATCATCGCACGCTATGGCGTCAAGGCGCCGGCCTCGGTGATCGCACATTTGCAGCGCGGCGTGCGCGGCGAAATCGCGGAAACGCCGAAACCCGGGGACAAGCTGTTCCAGCGCGTGGAGAATCGCGTGATTGCCACGGCGCAGGGTTCGCTTCAGGCCGCGGCAGCCTATTTCCGCGCCAAGGGCATTACGCCGGTACTGCTGGGCGACAGCGTCACCGGCGAAGCGAGCGAAGTCGCCAAGGTCTACGCCGCGCTGGCGCGCCAGGTTCGCGGCCATGGCGAGCCGTTCAAGCCTCCCGTCGCATTGATTTCAGGCGGCGAATGCACGGTCACCGTGCGCGGCAATGGCCGCGGCGGTCGCTGTTCCGAATTTCTGCTGTCGCTCGCACTCGAACTAACTGGCATGGGCGACGCCTATGCCCTCGCCTGCGATACCGATGGCATCGACGGCTCGGAAGACAACGCCGGCGCGGTACTCGCACCAGACTCGCTCGCGCGTGCCGAAAAAGCCGGTCTTTCGCCCAAGAAGCTGCTGGCAAACAACGACGGTTACAGCTTTTTTGCGGCTCTGGACGACCTGGTCGTAACCGGCCCGACGCGGACCAATGTCAATGATTACCGCGCCATCCTCGTGCTTTAGACAGGCTGTCTAGTTCCGTCCCCGGCACTCCGCGCCTAGCGGGCAAATATTTGACCAAAGTCATAGCGGCGCGCGAGCCTGGGCGTAAATTGGGCTTGCAGTTCCCCTTGAAAAACGGCCGCGACGCCTGAGCGCACTGGTCAGTGTCTTTGGAAGGAGCTCCAATGAAATCCGCATACACCGTGTTGCTCGCGGCGGTCACTGCCGCGACGTTCGCCATCGCCGCCAGCGCACAACCCGCCGGGGCAGGTCCGGGAAGAGGACCGGGAGCGCGACCGATGGATTGCGCCAAGGCCAAGGACAAGGTCCGCTGCGAATCGCTGAACAAGGATATCGAGGCATGCAGGGACAAGGTCGGCGACGAGTGGCGCAGCTGCATGCATCAGCCGGCATCGACTGCGAAATTTACCCCGCCGAAAGCGCGCGACTGCGCCAAGGCGCGCAACCAGGAGCGCTGCGCGGCGCACGCTGCGGCGCTCGAAGCATGCAAAGACAAGACGAGCCGAAGCGAGCACAGCAAGTGCATGGCGGCACAGTTGCTGGTTGCGACACAGAAGAAAAACTGGCTACGAACAGGCGCTGGCGCTGAGTTCTGATCGGCACCAATGCCCGCGCTGTTCAAACCCAGGCTACGCCGTCGCCGATTTTCAATCCCAGCAGCGCTGCGGCGCTGCCGCAGTTGACCGCAATCTCCACCAGGCCCTGGCTGTTCTCATACCAGAACGCCTCGCCTTCGGGCGCAGCGGAAAAAACGCGCGCATAGGGCAGCCGGCGTGCGTTGACCACCAGTGACGCAGTGCGCGCGAA
>JAJYMF010000274.1 GCA_021787175.1 Pseudomonadota bacterium
AAACCGCCCCTCTCAGAGCCGACCGGCGCTGAAGTCGTAGTCGAGCGACTGCCCCGCCTGCTGGACGAAGTTGCCCTGCAGATAGTCCACGCCGGCCGCGCACAGCGCCACGGCGCTGCCGGCATCCTCGATGCGCGGGGCGATCACGCGGCGGCCGGCCGCATGCGCGCGCGCCACCAGCTCGGCCACGCCGTCGTCGTGCGCCAGCTCCGGCGCCAGCTTGACGTAGTCGAGCGGCAGCTGCTCGAGGATGCCTGCCAGGATCGCTTCGCGACCGACGCCGGCCAGCGCCAGGCCGACGCCGAGGTCGTGCAGCGCAAGGGCCAGATCCACCAGCGTGCGCTGCTGGCCGCGCGCCTCCTCGTAGCGGAACTCCAGCACCAGCCGCCCGGGCGGCAGGCGCGCATCGCGCACACCCTGGCGCAGCCATTCGGCGCGCGTATTGTCGGTGGCGGTGGCCAGCGCCTGGCTGGCGAACAGGCGCACCGGCTGGCCCATGCGCTCGCGCGCGGCCAGCGTGGCCAGACAGCGACCGAGCACCCAGCGATCGAGTTCGCCGATCAGCCCGCCGCGGATCGCCTCCGGCACCAGCACGGCGGCGGGCACGATCTGGCCGCGCTCGTCGCGCAGGCGCAGCAGCGCCTGGTACTGCGCCTCGGCCGGCCCGGCGCTGACCGGCGCCAGCGGCTGATAGACGAGATACAGGCCGTCGCCATCCAGGCCGGCGCGCAACTGCTGGCTGAGCGAGCGATTGCCGGCCAGCTGCGCGTAACGGCCGATGCCGCCTTCGCGACGGCCACCCTCCAGCGCGCGCTCGGCCGCGGCCAGCAACGCGCCGGCATCGGTCAGGCCGCAGGCCAGCCCGCAGGCGCCGCCGGCCATGCTCAGCGCCAGCGCGTGGCTGCCGAAACGCTCGTGGCCGATGCGCGCGGCCAGCGTCTGCGCGAACGCCGCCAGCGGGTCCTCGTCGCGCTCCGGCGCCAGCAGCAGCAGTCCGGCGTCCCCGAAGCGCGCCACCAGCTCGTGCGGCTCGGTCTGACTGGCGACCCAGCCGCCGACCTGCGCGATCAGGGCGTCGTAGGCGGTCATGCCGATGCGCTCGCGCAGCGCGCGGGCGTCGTTGACCTCCAGCAGCAGCAGGCCGCCGTGCAGGCGCGCGCTGGCGCCCGCGGCCAGCCGCTCCTGCAGGCGGTCGAGCAGTTCGGTGCGCTCGACCAGCCCGCTGGCCTGCGGCGTGCGGCGCACGGCGCCGCGGCGCTTGCTGGCCAGACGCGCGCGGCGCACACGATTGGACACCGCCGCGATCAGGTGCTTGGGCCGCACCGGCTTGGTGATGAAGTCGTCGCCGCCGGCATCCAGCGCGGCGAACTGGCGCTCGTCGTCGGGGTCGCCGGACAGGAACACGATCGGCGTCGTCACGAAGGCCTCGCGCTCGCGGATCAGCGCGGTCAGCTCGAGACCGTCGGCGCCCGGCATGTTCAGGTCCATCAGGATCAGATCGGGCTTGAAACGCTCCAGTTCGTCCAGCGCCGCCAGCGGTTCGGTGACCATGCGCGCCAGCATGCCGGCCTTGCGCAGGACCGACTCGGCGAACAGCGCCTGCGATTCGTCGTCCTCGACGATCAGCACTCGGTAGGGCTCCTCGGCGTCGCCCTTGAGCAGCTCGTCGACCAGCGCCAGCGCGTCGGTCAGCCCGCCCGCGACGCTGACGCAATGGTCGGCACCGGCGCGCAGCGCGCGCAGGCGCGCGGCCAGATCGTCGTGCTCGAGCAGCGCCAGCACGCCGAAGCGCTGGGCGTGGGCGCCGCGCAGTTCGCGCAGCTCGCCGGCGAGGGTTTCCAGCACGGCGTGCTGGCTGGGCGCGACCACCAGCAGCACCGGCAGCTGCTCGGCCAGCGCCTCGATGGCCGCCTCGGCATCGGTCAGCGATTGCACCGTGCAGCCGCGCGCCTGCAGGCGTTCGCGCAGCGACGCCGCGTGGGCATCGCCGGCCGCCAGCAGGGCCACGCGCGGAGCGCCGGCACGCACCGCCGCGGCGGGCGGCGCGGCAACCGGTGCCGGCGCCAGCGACGGCGACGGCGACGGCGACGGCGTTCCGGCGGCGCCCGCAGCGGACCCGGTGCTGCCGTTGACGGCGGCGGACTCGGGCGGCGCATCCTCGATCCCCAGCGTGCGCCAGTAGCCCGGCGGCGGCACGTCCATGCGCGCATAGCCGTCGGCGGTCGCCGCCGCCACGCTGTACAGCTGCGGCCGGCGTGCCGCGGTCTGCTGCGCCGGCGCGGCTTCGGCGATCAACTCGGCGTCCTCGATCTGCTCGCGCAGGGCGTCGAGCTGGGGCTCCAGCGCGGCATTGACGGCGGCTTCGGGCAGGCGGCCGGCGCCGGCGTAGGGCGCCAGCACGGCCTCCAGTGCGGCCAGCGGCGTGCCGATCTCGAGCAGTCCGTAGCGGCCGGCGGCATCGGCCAGGGTGGCGAACTCGCGCTGCAGCAGGATCAGCGCGTTGATGTCCCAGCCCTCGCGGCACTGGCGCCGGGCGCGTCGCAGCAGCGTGCGCAGGCGCTGCGGCAGATGCCGCAGGAACGCCGTGCGCAGCTCTTCGCTGTGGCCCTGGTCCTCGCGTGGCATCGCGCGCCCCTCCATCGTCCGACTATATCGCAAGCATCGGCGCCGGCTCGCGCACACGTCTCAGAACGGTTTGACCACCACCAGCAGCACGATCAGGATCAGCAGGACCGACGGAACCTCGTTGAACCAGCGCAGGCGCCGGCTGCTCCAGTCGCAGGCGTCGCACGCGAAACGGTTCTTGAGCCGCCACAGCCCGACGTGATAACCGATCAGCAGCGCCACCAGGCCCAGCTTGGCGTGAAACCAGCCGCCCGTCAGCAGGTAGGCCGGCTGGTGCGCCATCCACCAGCCGGTCAGCGCCAGCCCGGACAGCACCGCCAGCGCGCCGCCGATGTGGGTCATGATCATCAGCTTGCGTTCCATCACCTTGAGGCGCTCGCGCACCACCGGCTCGCCGGCCTCGGCGTGATAGACGAACAATCGCGGCAGGTAGAACAGGCCGGCGAACCAGGTGACCACGAAGATGATGTGGAAAGCCTTCAGCCAGAGCATCGTCCGACCTCACGCAAAGTGCGGAGTATAGGGCCCTCAGGACTCCGGAGGGCCCGTTGTGACCGCGTTCCTTGACGCTCGCGCGCGGGCGCCGCTATAAGCGGTGGCTCACGCTCGCCGACGCCCCGCATGCCGACGCCCCGTTATGAAGTCCGCGCGCTGGACCCGCTGGCCCTGAGGCGACGCCGGCTGTTGCTGGGCCTGGCCTGGGGGCTCGGGATGATCGTCGTCGCGTCACTGACCTGGGCGCTGACGCGACCGCCCGCCGACCTCGCCGCGCGCGCGGCTGCCGCCGAATCGCTGCGCCGCGACAATGCCGCGCTGAAACAGCAGCTGGCCGTGCTGACCCGTTCGCGGCAGATCACCCGCATCGCCACCGACGCGCTGCGTCGCTCGCTGGCGGATCGCGACGAGGAAATCGCCGGCCTGCGCACCGATCTGGCTTTCTACACCCGCCTGACCGGCGGCAGCGCGCAGCGCGCAGGCCTGGCCGTGCAGGGCCTCAAATTGAGCCCGATCGCCGGTGCGCACGCCTACGCCGTCACCATCACTCTGACTCAGAGCGTCCGCCGCGGCGAAACCAGCCAGGGCCGCGCCAGTCTCAGCGTCGAGGGCGTGCGCGGCGGGCGCGCGGCGCAACTGGCGTGGAGCGATCTGGCGCCGCCGCCGGCGCGCGCCGGCCTGCCGTTTGCATTCAAATACTTTCAACAGGTCCAGGGCATGCTGGTGCTGCCGGCGGGGTTCGTGCCCAGCCGGGCGATCGTCAGCGTGCAGCCCGACGGCGGCGCGGCGGTCAGCCGCAGTTTTTCCTGGTCCGCCGCACTCAAGTCCCCGGAGTAAGCGCATGTTCAAGAGCAGCCGCAAGCCCGCCGGCGGAGCCGCCGACACCAGCCTGATCGCCGCCGGCGCGACCCTGCGCGGCGACGTGCGGTTCAGCGGCGCGCTGCACGTCAGCGGCTGCATCGAGGGCTGCGTGCAGGCCGAGCCCGGCAGCGGCGCGGTGTTCACCCTCAGCGAACAGGGTCGCGTGATCGGCGAGATACACGTGCCGCATGCGGTGATCAACGGCGAGGTACGCGGCGACATCCACGCCGGCGAACGCCTCGAACTGGCCGCCGGCGCGCGGGTGGACGGCGACGTGCACTACCGGCTGCTGGAAATGGCCGCCGGCGCGCGCGTCAACGGTCGCATGGTGCACACTGCCGAGGCGCCGCTGCAGCTGGCGGCACCGGCCGCCGACGCCGATCCGGCTTGAAAGCGCGGCGAACGCCACGATGATGAGTGCCATGACCGACCCCGTCGCCCCGGATTATCGCGACGCCGCACCCGCGCTGCTGTTCACGGCCGCCGCGGCGGCCAAGGTGCGCGAGCTGATCCGCGAGGAAGGCAACCCGGCGCTGAAGCTGCGCGTGTACATCTCCGGCGGCGGCTGTTCCGGGTTCCAGTACGGGTTCACCTTCGACGAGTCGCGCGCCGAGGACGACCTCGCGCTGGAGCGCGACGGCGTCACCCTGCTGGTCGATCCGCTGTCGCTGCAGTATCTCGAAGGCGCCGAGGTCGACTACCGCGAGTCGCTGTCGGGCGCGCAGTTCGTGATCCGCAACCCCAACGCCCGCACCACCTGCGGCTGCGGCTCCTCGTTCGCGGTCTGAGCCGGTGGACGCGGGCGCGCGATCCCGCCGCAACGCTTACGCGGCGCTGACGCTCGACCGCGCCGCCGCGCGCCGCGACGACGCCGACGGCCTGCAGGCGGCGCAGCGCGACCCCGCCGCGATGCACATGATGCTCGACCGCACCGGACGCGTGCTGGCCGCGGCCGACGGCAGCGCGCCGTGCTGGCTGCCCGCCGACGCCCTCGTCGATGTCGCGGCAGAGCCGACCTTTCTCGGCGTCGCCGGCGGTCGTCCTTATTTCGCCCGCACCCTCGACGAAAACGCCGTGCAGGCGCTGGGCGTCGCGCACGGCGCGCAGATGCTGGGGCTGCGCGACGCCGGCATGCGCTTCGACGCCTTCAGCGCCGGACTGTTCGCCTACGCGCGGGCACTCAGCCACTGGCAGGCGGTGACGCGCTACTGCAACGCCTGCGGCGCGCCGCTGCTGCTGCGCGCGGGCGGCCACCGCGCCGAGTGCAGCAACGTCGCCTGTGCGCGGCAGCACTTCCCGCGCACCGATCCGGCGGTGATCGTCAGCGTCGAGCACGAGGACGCCTGCCTGCTGGGCCGCCAGCCGCACTGGCCGGCGGGGCGTTTCTCCACCCTCGCCGGCTTCGTCGAGGCGGGCGAATCGCTGGAGGACGCGGTGCGCCGCGAGATCGCCGAGGAGGCCGGCGTCGATGTGGTCGCCTGCGACTACCACTCCTCGCAGCCGTGGCCGTTTCCGGCTTCGCTGATGCTCGGCTTCAGCGCCCGTGCCGCCGATCGCCATATCACGCTGGGCGATGGCGAGCTGGCCGAGGCGCGCTGGTTCACCGCGGCCCAGATCGGCGAGGGACTGGCGGACGGCAGCCTCGCCCTGTCGCCGCCGCTGTCGGTGGCGTACCGGCTGATCGAGGACTGGCTGCGGCGCAGCGCCGGGCTGGCGCTGGATGCGCTGATCGCGCGCGCGCCGCGCTGAAGCGTGGCTACAATCGACGCCAGTCCGCTTGTGGAGGCCGCATGGCCCTGAAGCTGCTCGCCATCCTGATCGCCCTGGGGCTGATCGCCGCGCTGCCGCAACTGGCGCGCCATCGCCGCTTCGGCCTGCTGCGCGGCTGGTTCGGCGCGCTCGCCGGCAGCGCGGCCGGGCTGGCGCTGGCACTGGCGGTGCCGACCCTGATCGCCGCGGCGTTGGCGTGGTGGCTGCATGGCGTGCTGCTGGGCGTGATCGGACTGGCCTTCGCGGTCGTGGTGCTGGTGTTCGGCTTCGGTCCGCGCGAACTCGAAGCCGACATCGACGCGGTATTGAAGGCGCCGGATGCCGATCGCCGCAGCGCCGCGGCGCAGGCGCTCAATCCCGAGGAGCGCGGCGAGCCGCTGGCGTGGAATGCCGCGGCGCTGGTCGGGGCGACCGCGATCGCGGCGCTGCGGCGGCGCTTCAGCGTGCTGTTCTGGTTTTTCCTGCTGGGCCCGGCCGGCGCGGTGCTGTACCGGATGACGCGACTGGCGGCCGGCAGCGATGGCGCCGCCGCCGGACTGGACGCCGCGGCGCGCGCGCGCGGCGCGCGGGTGGCCGACATCCTCGACTGGCTGCCGGCACATCTGATGGTGCTGGCGATGGCGCTGGCCGCCGACTTCGATGCCGTGCTCGGCGCCTGGCGCGCCTGGCACGCCACGCCCGGACGCACCGCGCTCGACCCCGGCTTTCTCGAAGCCATCGCCCAAGCCGGCGTCAACGCCGACGTCGAGGCCGGCGATGGCTACGCCGAGGACACCGCCGATGCGCTGGGCGAACTGACCGACCTCAGCCACCTGCTGGGCCGCGTGCTGGTGGTGTGGCTGGCGCTGGCGGCGCTGGTGGTGCTGGGCGGCTGGTTTGCCTGAGGGCCGGGAGTGGAAAGTGGGAAGCAGGAAAAGCAGGCTGTCATCCTGAGCGCAGCGAAGGATCTTTCACGCCGCACGGCCCACAGTCTGCGAGTCGCAAGTACGTTTCACATCTACATGTTCCCGCTTCCTACTTCCTACTCCCCACTCCCGGCCCTCACGCCCACTCGCCGCGCAGGTCGCGCACGGCTTGTTCGAGCACCGGCAGTTTCGCCTGCTGCGGCGGCAGCGGTGCGCCGGCGGCGAGGCCGATGCGTGACCCGAAGCGCCGCGGCAGGCGGCTGCGGCCGAGCGCCGAATCGCGGCGGCTGAACACGCTGCCCCATAAGCCGCGCAGCGCCAGCGGCACCACCGGCACCGGGCGGCGCGTGAGGATCTTCTCGACCCCGGGCCGGAACGGCGCGATCGCGCCGTCGCGGGTCAGGCCGCCCTCGGGAAAGATGCACACCAGCTCGCCGGCGGCCAGCGCCGAAGCGACCGCATCGAAGGCACGCGCCAGCAGATCAGGATCCTCCTTCGCACCGGCGATCGGGATCGCGCGCGCGATGCGGAACACGAAGCGCAGCAGCGGGATGCGGAAGATCCGGTAGTCCATGACGAAGCGGATCGGTCGGCGCATGCTGGCCATCAGGACCAGCGCGTCCATGTAGCTGACGTGGTTGCACACCAGCAGCGCCGGACCTTCGGCGGGAATGCGCTCGAGGCCCTCGAGACGCACGCGGTAGAGCGTGTGGACCAGCACCCAGGTGATGAAGCGCATCACGTATTCGGGCGACAGCACGAAGATGTAGGCCGCGACCGCGGCGTTCATCAGCGCCACGACCAGGAACAGCTGCGGCACGCTCAGGCCCAGCCGCAGCAGGCCCAGCGCCAGCACGGCGGCCAGTACCAGGAACAGCGCATTGACCACGTTGTTGCCGGCGATGATGCGCGACAGCTGCTGCGGTACCGCGCGCGCCTGCACCTGGGCGAACAGCGGCACGATGTAGAGGCCGGCGGACAGGCCGATCAGCGCCAGGTCCAGCGCGACGTGGGCGTTGCCGGCGACGCGCAGCCAGTGCCAGGCATCCAGGCCCGCGATTGCTGGCGCTCCAGGTCGCGCGAAGTAGAGATCGACGCCGGACACGGTCAGCCCGATCGCGCCCAGCGGTACCAGTCCGATCTCCACCTTGTGTCCTGACAGCCGCTCGCACAGCAGCGAGCCGATGCCGACGCCGATCGAGAACAGGGCCAGCGCGAGGATCGCCACCGACGCACTGCCGCCGAGATTCTGCGTGGTGTAGTTGGGCAGCTGCGCGGTGAACACGCCGCCGACGAACCAGAACCAGGAGATGCCCAGCACCGCGTGCAGGATGCCGCGGTCGCGCGTCAGCAGGCGCAGCACGTCGACGGTTTCGCTGACCGGATTCCAGTTGAACGGGAGTCCCGGCGCGGCCGGCCGCAGTGCCGGGATCGCGAAACTCGCGCCGAGGCCGAGCAGCGCCGCCGTCAGCACCAGTCCGCTGGCGACGACGACGCCCGGCGTGCCGCCGAGATCCATCGCCGCGCCGCCGGCGATCATGCCGACCAGGATCGCCAGCGAGGTTCCGGACTCGACCAGGCCGTTGCCGCCCACCAATTCGTCCGCGCGCAGCACCTGGGGCAGGATCGAGTACTTGATCGGCCCGAACAGCGTCGAGTGCAGGCCCATCAGGAACAGCACCGCGAGCAGCAGCGTCGGACTGCGCTGCGCGAATCCCCAGGCCGCCAGCGCCATCGCCGCGATCTCGAACAGCTTGATCGCGCGGATCATGCGCGCCTTGTCCACGCGCTCGGCCAGCTGGCCGGCGCTGGCCGAGAACAGGAAGAACGGCAGGATGAACAGCGCCGGCGCGAGATTGGAATAGAAGCCGACGGCGTCGCTGCCCAGCCCCAGCTGGAAACCGATCAGGATCACCGTCGCCTGGCGAAACGCGTTGTCGTTGAACGCGGCCAGCGCCTGGGTCGCGAAATACGGCGCGAACCGGCGCGTGCCGAGCAGCCGAAACTGGCTCATGGCCACCTCCCGCGGCGAGCCTAGCAGCGACGGCACCCTTCACACGCGCCGGCACGCCGGTAGCGGTGCCGCGGCTATGATCGCCGCGGAGGCGACATGCGTACACGCTCCATTCATCGCCGTACGGCTTGGCTGCTGGCCGCTTTCGGAGCCGGTCCGGTACTGCTGCTGCTCGGCATCGGCGCCGTGCTGACCCTGCAGGAAACCGTGCAGCATGCGGAGGTGACCCTGCGCACCGCGCAAATCGCGGACGGGCACTTGTTCGCCAATTTCATCCGCGTGCATGAGCGTGCGCTGATGACGCTGGCACAGTCGCCGACCCTGCGCGAGGACTTCGCTGCAATCGAGCTGGAGCCGCGTCTGGACATGATGCGCGCCAGTCTGCCGGGTTTCGTGACCCTGTTTGGCGCTGATCCCCAGGGCAACGTGCTGATGGCCGTGCCCGAGCGCAGCCGCAGCGGCCGCATCGATTACTGGCGCGGCGTGTCGGTGGCCGACCGCAGCTATTTCAGCGAGACGCTGGCGCGCCGCGCGCCTTTTGTGTCCGGCATCTTCCAGAGCCGGGCCTACAGCGATGAAAATCTGATTGCGATCGGCGTGCCGGTCCTCGCGGCGGATGGCAGCCTGCGCGGCGTGCTCGCCGCCGGAGTGGATCCGCATCGGATCGGCGAACTGCTCGATCGCATCGCCGGTCCCAGCGGCGCCGCCTGCGTGATCCTGGATGCCGCGAGTCGCGTGGTTTACGCCAGTCCGTCCCTGCGCGTGGCGGCCAACACCGCGGCGCAGGCAAGTCCCCTGCTGCGATCGGTGCTGGCGTTGCCACCCGATCGTGTCGACGACATCGACCCGCGCCTGTACGGCGTGCGCCTGGCGCAGCGCACGCTGGCGGCGGACCAGCCCGGCTGGCAGATCCTGATGATCAGCCGTCCCGGCCTGATCAGCCAGAATCTGGCGGTGAGCGGCCGCCTGTTTTTGCTGTTCGTTGTGCTGACGCTGGTTGCGCTGATCGGAGTCCTGCCCTATGCCGCGCGCGATCTGCAGCGCCCGGTGCGGACGCTGTCCGCGAGTCTGGGGCAGTTCGATCCTGACCATGACGATGCCGCCGCGCCCGTTCCCGATCCCGACCTGCCGCGCGAACTCAAGCCGATCGAGGATGCCTTCCGCGCCATGACCGCGCGCCTGCGCGAGGTTTATCTGCAGCGCAATGAGATCCTGGACGAACGTGAACACGAGATCGAACGCCGGACCCGGGAACTGCGGCGCGCGGTGGACGCCTTGCGCGACGCCTCGCTGACCGACGCCCTGACCGGACTGGCCAACTACCGCGCCTACCGGCAGGCCCTGGACGCGCTATGGCAGGAGGCGCTCGCCGATGGTAGCGAGATCGCGGCGATGGCGGTGGACATCGACTACTTCAAGCAGTTCAACGACCGTTACGGCCACCCTGCCGGCGACCGCTGCCTGAGCGCGGTGGCGGACGCGCTGCGCACCACGCTCGGCGTCGCACCACGGCTGCTGGCGCGCAGCGGCGGCGAGGAATTCATCGCCCTGTATCTGCCGGGCATCCGGCGCGTGGTGCTGGATCGTGCCGAGCAAGCGCGGCTGGCGGTACGCGCGCTGGGCATCGCGCATGCGGGCGCTCCGGGCGGCATGCTCACCATCAGCGTCGGCGTCGGCGTCGTGCTGGCGCGCAGCGGGCTGTATGCCGACGCATTGATCCGTGCCGCCGATCTTGCCCTGTACCGCGCCAAGCGCGAAGGCCGTGACCGCGTGGTCGAACTGTCGCCGGCGGTGCTGCAGCGTCCGGCCCCGCCACCCGCCGCGGCCTGAGCATGCGCCTCAGGGCCGATGCAGCGCGCGATGGCCGATGTCGCGCCGGTAGAAACCGCCGGCGAAATGGATCGCCCGCGCGGCGGCATAGGCGCGCTCGCGCGCCTGCGCGAGATCGTCACCCAGCGCGCAGACGGTCAGCACGCGGCCGCCGGCGCTGACCACGCGACCATCGGCATCGAAGCGGGTGCCGGCATGAAACACCTTGACGTCGGCGCCGAAGTTCCCATCGAGGCCGTCGATCACGTCGCCGCTGCGCACGGCACCGGGATAGCCCGCCGCCGCCATCACCACGCCGACCGCGGGCCGCGGGTCCCAGCGCACCTCGGCGTGTTCGAGTCGGCCGTCGAGCGCGGCCTCGATCAGCTCGACCAGGTCCGATTGCAGGCGCAGCAGGATGGGCTGCGTCTCGGGGTCGCCCATGCGCACGTTGAACTCCAGCACCTTGGCCGTGCCGTTGCGCCCGATCATCAGCCCGGCATAGAGAAAACCCAGGAACGGCGCGCCCTCGGCGGCCATGCCGGCCAGCGTCGGGCGGATCACCTCGGCCAGCACGCGTTGCTCGATCGCCGGCGTCACCACCGGCGCCGGCGAGTACGCGCCCATGCCGCCGGTGTTGGGGCCGAGGTCGCCCTCGTCGCGGCGCTTGTGGTCCTGACTGGTGGCCAGCGGCAGCGCGCGGCTGCCGTCGCAGAGCACGATGTAACTGGCCTCCTCGCCCTCGAGAAACTCCTCGACCACCACCCGCGCCGAGGCGTCGCCCAGCGCATGCGCGCCGAGCATGTCGTGCAGCGCCTGCTCGGCGTCGGTCAGCGTCAGCGCGACCACGACGCCCTTGCCGGCGGCCAGGCCGTCGGCCTTGATCACGATCGGCGCCCCCTGTTGGCGCACGTAGGCCAGCGCGGGCTTGAGCTCGGTGAACACCGCGTAGCGCGCGGTGGGAATGTTGTGGCGGGCGAGGAAATCCTTGGCGAAGGCCTTGGAGCTTTCCAGCTGCGCGGCGACGCGGCGCGGACCGAAGCAGCGCAGCCCGGCGCCGCGGAAACGATCCACCACGCCCAGCGCCAGCGGCGCCTCGGGGCCGACCACGGTCAGCGCCACCCCCTCGGCCTGGGCCAGCTTCAGCAGGCCGTCGATGTCGGTGGCCGCGACCGCGGCGTTGCGCAGGCCCGGCTCACCCGCGGTGCCGGGGTTGCCGGGCGCGACGATCACCTCGCTGACCCGCAGCGAACGCTTGAGCCGCCACGCCAGCGCGTGCTCGCGCCCGCCGGAACCGATCACCAGCACCTTCATGCCTTGCTCCCTCGTCTCCGCGCCGCCGCGGGGCAGGCATTGTAGCGACGCGGTACGACGCAGAGGCCGCCGGCGGCCGGCGGCGGCGGCGGCGGACGCAGCCGGGCGTTGCAATTATTCACACTATTTACTCAAATGCGTTATTACGCTCGCAAGCTCGTGCGGGGCAGCGTCGATACCTGAGGATTGCAGCCATGCGGAAGCGCCATCTGGGACGCAGCGGCCTCGAAGTCTCCGCCCTCGGACTCGGCTGCATGGGCATGAGCGATTTCTACGCCGGCCGCGACGAGCGCGAAGCCGAGGCCGCGCTGCTGCGTGCGCTGGAACTCGGCGTGACCTTCTTCGACACCGCCGACATGTACGGTCCGCACATCAACGAGCGGCTGCTGGGGCGCATGCTGCGCGGACATCGCGACGGCGTAGTCATCGCCACCAAGTTCGGCATCGTGCGCGATCCCGCCGATCCCTCGGTGCGCGGCTTCAACGGCCGCCCGGAGTACGTGCGCGCAGCCTGCGAAGGCAGCCTGCAGCGCCTCGGCATCGACACCATCGACCTCTACTACCAGCATCGCGTCGATCCGGCGGTGCCGATCGAGGACACCGTCGGCGCCATGGCCGACCTGGTGCGCGCCGGCAAGGTGCGCCATCTGGGCCTGTCGGAGGCGTCGGCGGACACGCTGGCGCGCGCCTGCGCGGTGCATCCGATCGCCGCGCTGCAGAGTGAGTACTCGCTGTGGACGCGCGACCCCGAGGATGGCGTGCTGGCGGCGTGCCGCCGCCTCGGCGTCGGATTCGTCGCCTACAGCCCGCTGGGCCGCGGCTTTCTCACCGGCGCTTTCAAGAGTCCGGACGATTTCGCCGAGGACGATTACCGCCGCCACAGCCCGCGCTTCCAGGGCGACAACTTCAGCCGCAACTTGCAGCTGGTGGCGCAGGTGCAGCAGCTGGCCGCCGCCAGGGGCTGCACGCCCGGCCAGCTGGCGCTGGCCTGGGTGCTGGCGCAGGGCGAAGACATCGTGCCGATCCCAGGCACCAAGCGCCGCCGTTATCTCGAAGACAATCTCGGCGCGCTGGACGTGCGTCTCGATGCCGGCGAGCTGGCCGCACTGGACGCGGTCTTCCCGCGCGATGCCGCGGCGGGCCTGCGCTATCCGGCCGCGATGATGGAGGCTGTGAACCGCTGAATCCGGGCCCTGCATCGCTACCGTTGTTCGATACCTGAAGAAACGCAGGGATCGTGGGAACTGGCCGGGGTAACGCAATGCGTAGGGATTTGACAGGCTGGCCTTCGGTTGCCGCATTCGCGCGCATGCGCGCCCGCGACCACATCCTGCTGGGGCTGGTCATTCTCTGCAGCCTTGCCGTGGTCACACTGGCAGTCGACCAGCTTTGGCGCTCGAACCAGCAACTGCATCCCCATTATCTGGTCCTGGCGCTGGCTGTCACCGCGCTCCTGTCCGCCTTGCTCACCTTGGCACTGGTCCATTCCGTACGCCGCGAACGTCAACTGCAAAATGTGCGGGTGCGTGATCAGGCACGGCTGCTCAATGCCCAGCGCATCGCCGCGATCGGCTGGTGGGAATACGACATCGCCGACGATCGCCTGCAGCTGTCGCCCGAAATGTTCGCCATGCTCGGCATCGATCCGGCGCGGTTCGGCGGACATGCGGCGGACTTCCTCAAGCGCGTGCATCCCGACGACTACACACGACTGGAGCAGGTGGTACGCACGATACGCCAGGGCGGCGAACTGGCGCCGGCCAACTACCGCATCGTGCGCGATGACGGCGTCGAACGGCACATCGAGTACCACGGCGAGACGTGCGAAATCGATGGGCGGCCGGTGCTGCTTGGCACCGCACGCGATATCACCGACACAATCGATGCGCAGCAGCAGTTGCAGGAGGCCGAGCGCCAGTTCCGCTACCTGTTCGAGAAAAACCCGGCGCCGCTGGCCGTCTACAGGCGGCCCGACATGAAGGTCGTCGCGGTCAACGACGCCATGGCCGACATGTTCGGCTGCACCCGCGAGGAGCTGCTGACCAGGACCGCGTTCGATATGCTGCAGCCCGGTCAGGACGAGCAGTTGCAAAGCCAGCTCGGTCTGTCGTCCCAATCCATCCGGGACGCCGGAATCTTCCACTTCCTGGCCGCCACGGGCAGCGTGATCGCCTGTCACGTTTATTGCCAGGGCACGCTGTTCGCCGGCGGCGAAGCGTGCCAGGCACTGTTGCTGAACGTAACCTCCACCCTGCGGTCCCAGGCCGAACTGCTGGCCAGCGAAAAGCGCTTCGCCGCGGTGGCGCAGGTCAGCAACGATGCGATCTGGGACTACGACGTCCAGGCCGACTCGCTCTGGTGGGGCGAGACCTACTTCAAGCTGTTCGGCTACAGCGCCGAACAGGACGCGCGCAGCACCGCCGACTGGGGCGGGCGCGTTCATCCCGAGGATCGCGAGCGCGTCACCATCAGCTTCGCCGCCGCCTTGGCGGGCCGTGCATCCGACTGGCAGGCGCGCTATCGCTATCAGCGCAAGGACGGCAGCCATGCCGTCGTGCTCGACCGCTGCGCGATCATGCGCGACGCCGACGGCCGCGCCGTGCGGGCAGTCGGCGGCATGGTGGATCTGACCACCGAGGTCGAGGCGCAACGGGCCCTGGAGCAGCGCGAGCAGGCATACCGCGACCTGCTGCTGCAGCTGCCGCTGCCGCTGCTGGTGCTGCAGGACGGCCGCGTGACCTTCGCCAATGCCGCCGCACGGCACAAGCTCGGAGGCGCCGACGATACCGTGCTGGAGGGCGTGGCGGCACCGCTGCTGTTCGACAACGCCACCGCCGCGGCCTGCGAACAGCCCGACGACGGCCTCAGCACCCTCAGCGGCAGCGTGCGCACGCTCGACGGCCGCCGCTTCGAGGCGATGCTGACCGTGGCGGCCTACCAGAGCAGCGGCGGTCGCGGCGTGCAGCTGCTGGTGCGCGATCTCGAGGAGGAGCGCCGCGCCGAGAACGAACGCATCGAGCGCGAGTCGTTCTTCCGCCTGTCCGCCGACGGCTTCTGCATCCTCGACGGCGAGC
>JAJYMF010000276.1 GCA_021787175.1 Pseudomonadota bacterium
CATTGCCTCCGGCCGCGAGCGCGACCGACGCTACCGCTTGCGCCAGCACCCGGCGCCAGATCGTCCTACTCATGCCAACTCTCCCTTGACGAACAATTCGGCCTCGCCCGACACCTGCGCCAGCCTCGGCCCGTTGAAAAACTCGTGCACCGGCAGGTCCGCCAGCACCCGCCCCTGCTCCAGGTAGACGACCCGCGTGGCGAGCCGCTTCACCTGGCCCAGGTTGTGGCTCGCGAACACCAGCGTCATGCCGTCGCGCGCGAACTCCGCCATCAGCGCCTCCACCTCGCGCTTGCCGTGGGGGTCGAGACTGGACGTGGGCTCGTCCAGGAACAGCAGGTCCGGCCGCAGGCTCCAGGCGCGCGCCAGGGCCAGCCGCTGCTGCTGGCCGCCGGACAGGGCCCGCGCACTGCGCAGCGCCGCCGGCGCCAGCCCGACCCGCGCGAGCGCCGCCAGCGCCTCCTCGCGGGCCGCGCCCCAGCGCCTGCCGCGCAGCCAGAGCGCCAGCGCCACGTTGTTCAGCGCCGAAGTGCGCAGCATGTACGGCCGCTGGAACACCATCGCCTGCCGGCTCGCGCCGTCGCGCAGGACCGAACCCGCCGCCGGGCGGACGAGGCCGTGCAGCACGCGCAGCAAGGTGCTCTTGCCGCTGCCGTTGGCGCCGACCAGCGCCACCCGTTCCCCGGCCGCCACCCGCAGGTCGACGCCGCGCAGCGCGTGCACGGCGCCGAAGCGCACGTCCGCCTTCTTCAACTGCACCAGCGCGCTCATGCCGGCGCTCCTGCCAGGGCCAGCACCCGGTCGTCGCGCAACATGCGCCAGCGGCGCAACAACGCGATGGCGGCATTGAGCGCCAGCACCGTGCCCAGCAGCACGATGCCCAGCGCCAGCGCCAGCGGCAGGTCGCCCTTGCTGGTCTCCAGGGCGATGGCCGTCGTCATCACCCGCGTGAAGCCCTCGATGTTGCCGCCCACGATCATCACGGCGCCCACTTCGGACACGGCGCGGCCGAAGGCGGCGATGGCTATCGTCAGCAGCGCATAGCGCTCGTCCCAGGCCAGCAGCAGGCTGCGCAGCCAGGGCCCGGCGCCGAGCGACGCGAGCTGCTCGCCGCCCGCTCCATGCGCGTCCTCGACGCTCTGGCGCGTGAGGGCGGCCACCACCGGCACCACCAGCACCGTCTGGGCCAGCACCATCGCCTGGAACGAGAACAGCCAGCCGAGGAACCCCAGCGGGCCGGTGCGCGAGAGCAGCAGGTAGATCACCAGGCCCACCACCACCGACGGCAGCGCGAGCAGCGTGTTCAGCACGGTGAGCAGCGCGCCGCGGCCGCGAAAGCGGGCGACGCCCAGCCAGGCGCCGAGCGGCATGCCGATGGCGCAGGCCAGCAGGCAGGCGACGCTGCTCACCGCCAGCGAGCGCGCGACGATCGCCGCGAGGGCGGGATCGACGCCCGCGATGAGCGCCAGCGCCGTGCCGACGCTGTCGGAAAAGGTGTTCATGTGGCGGCGATCGTAGGGGCCGCGGCCGGCGCGCGCATCGGGAACTGCGAGCTATGAAGCGCTCTGCATAGGCCCGCGCCTCGCGCTGGGCGATACTGCCCGCGTGCACAAGATCGAACTGAGCTACGCGCTCGGCCGCGCCCGGGCCGGCGCCGCCGGCATCCGCAATTCGTTGATCGAACTGCTGCAGGCGGTGCGCGCCCACGGCTCGATTTCCGGCGCCGCCAAGGCCCTGGCCCTGTCCTACCGGCATGTCTGGGGCGAGCTGAAACGCTGGGAGGCCGAACTGGGCCAGCCGCTGATCGTGTGGGACAAGGGACAGCCGGCGCGGCTGACAGAATTCGGCGAGAAGCTGCTGTGGGCCGAGCGGCAGGCGCAGGCGCGGCTGGCGCCGCAGATCGAGGCGCTGCACGCCGGACTGGAGCGCGTGTTCGCGACGGCGTTCGACCCGCAGGCCCACGTGCTGATGCTGTTCGCCAGCCACGACGACGCCCTGTCCGCCTTGCGCGAACACGCGGCCGGCGCGCGGCTGCATCTGGACATCCGTTTCTGCGGCAGCGTCGACGCGATCGCGGCGCTCAACGAGGGCCGCTGCGCGATGGCGGGCTTTCACACGATGCCTGGGAGCGCCCGCGGCAGCCTGGCCCAGCGCACCTACCAGCCGCTGCTGCGGCCCGGCCGGCACAAGCTGATCGCCTTCGCCCGGCGGACCCAGGGACTGATGGTGGCGGCCGGCAATCCGCTGGGCCTGGCCGGCATCGCCGACCTGCCGCGCACCCGCGCCCGCTTCGTCAACCGCGCGCTCGGCACCGGCACCCGGCTGCTGCTGGACGAGTGGCTGGGGCAGGCCCGCCTGCAGCCGGCCGCGATCCAGGGCTACGAGCGCGAAGAGCCTTCGCACGCCGCCGTGGCGCAGGCGGTCGCGTCCGGCGCCGCCGATGCGGGACTCGGGATCGCGGCGGCAGCCGCCGCGCGCGGGCTGGACTTCGTTCCGCTGGTGCAGGAGGACTATTACCTGGTGTGCCTCAAGGCGGCGCTGGAGCAGCCGCCGGTCGAGGCACTGCTGCAGGTCCTGCGCAGCGACGCCTGG
>JAJYMF010000311.1 GCA_021787175.1 Pseudomonadota bacterium
AAGGACGACCTGAACGCCGGCGCCTCCGGGCGCAATCATGGCCTGCTGCACAGCGGCGCGCGTTACGTCGCCGGCGACCGCGACGCGGCGATGGAGTGTCGCGCCGAGGGCGCGATCCTCAAGCGCGTCGCGGCGCAGGCGATCGAGGATACCGGCGGTTACTTCGTCGCTGTGCAGGGGGACGACGAGCGCTACATCGCGGATTTCCCCGGGTACTGCGAACGGGCCGGTATCGATGCGCGTCCGGTGGACCTCGCCGCGGCGCGCGCGCTGGAACCGGCGCTGTCCGCACAGGCGATCGCGGTGTTCGAGGTGCCCGATGCGGCGATCGACCCGTTCCGGCTGTCGCTCGAGAGCATGGCGCATGCGCGCAGCCTGGGGGCGCGTCTGCTGCGACGCAGCCGCGTCCTCGGTTTCGAACGCGAGGGCAGCCGCATTCGCGCAGTGCGGGTGCAGTCTCTAGGCGGCGCGCCGGAACTGCGCATCGAGGCCGAGCAGGTCGTCAATGCAGCCGGAGCCTGGGCGCGGGAGGTGGCGCTGCTCGCCGGAGCGCCGCTGGCGATGACCTATTCGAAGGGAACGCTGCTGGTCACGCACGAGCGCCTGGCACGCCGCGTGGTGAACCGCCTGCGCCGGCCGAGCAACGCCGACATCATGATGCCGGGCGGAACGGTGTCGATCGTCGGCACGACATCGACGCCTGTGGATGCCCTGGACGATATACGCCCGACGACGGCCGATGCCGATCTGATCGTGGAAGAGGCGGCGCGCATGCTGCCGGCACTCGCGACGATGCGTTACATTCGCGCTTACGCGGGCGTGCGTCCCTTGGTCGGCTCTGCCGGCGGCGTCGACGCGCGCGCCGTTTCGCGCGGCTTCGCGCTGTTCGATCACGAGGATCATGGCCTGGCCAACTTCGCCACGATCACCGGCGGCAAGCTCACCACCTGCCGGCTGATGGCCGAACGCGCCGCGGATCTGGTCTGCCGGCGCCTGGGCGTGACACAAGCCTGTGTCACTGCCACGATGCCTTTACCCGTCGCGCCGGAATGCGCGTGGACCGAGCCGGGCCGCTCGCCGCGGGTGTGGATGCGTGCGCACGGACTGGAAGACACGCTGCTGTGCGAATGCGAAATGGTGCCCGCCAGCGCGGTCGATGCGATCTACGCCGCCTTGCGCGCGGCCGGCGATACGCCGACGCTGACCGACATCGGCCTGCGCAGCCGCGTCGGCAAGGGGGCCTGCCAGGGGGCGTTCTGCGCTCCGCGCGCCGTGGCCCATCTCTACAACCGGGGCGACTTCCAGGCGCGGCGCGGGCTGGACGAGATTCTGGATTTTTTCGGCGAGCGCTGGCGCGGCCAGCACGCAGTGCTGTGGGGCGAGCAGCTGGCACAGGCGGAGCTCATGGAGGCGCTGCACTGCGGCTTGTTCGGCGAAGAACTGCGCGGGGAGGAGTCGCCGTGAGCGGTGCACGCGACGATATCTGCGACGTCGCCGTGATCGGTGCCGGGATGGCGGGCATGTCTGCGGCCCTGTTCGCCGCAGAGCGGGGATTGTCGTGCATCCAGGTCGGCAACGCCGGCAGCCTGCTGTTTGCGAGCGGGCTGCTGGACTTCCTTGGCGTTCACCCCGTGCCCGAGCGGCAGCTGTGGCAATCGCCGTTCGATGCGCTCGCGGCGCTCAGCCGCGACGAGCCGGATCATCCTTTGGCGCGGCTCGATGCCCATTCGATCCGCAACGCGTTCGACTCCTTCCTCACGGCTTTGGGCGGCGCCGGGCTTGCGTATGCTCCGCTGGGCGAGCGCAACCGCCAGCTACTCACGGCTATCGGCACGATCAAGACCACGTACGGTGTGCCGCGATCGCTGGTCGCGGGCGTTGGAGCGCTGGAGCAGCGGCCACCCTGCCTGCTGGTCGATTTCCGCGGATTGCGCGAATTCAGCGCGGCGCAGATCGCCGCGACGCTCGGCCGGAACTGGCCGGGCCTGCGCCAGCAGCGGATCGAGTTCCCGGGCTACGAGGCCGTGCCCGAGCTGTATGCGGCGCACCTGGCCCGTGCGCTCGAATCCGGCGAGCTGCGCGCGCGCACGATAGCCCGCATTAAGCCGCTGCTCAGCGACGCGCGCGCGCTCGGTATCCCGGCAGTGCTGGGCCTAGCGCGCGCGAGCGAGGTCCACGCCGCGTTCGAGGCCGGGCTGGGCCTGCCGGTGTTCGAGATCCCGACCATGCCGACTTCGGTGCCCGGACTGCGGCTGCTGACCGCGCTGGAGACGGCGGTGTCGGCGCGCGGCGTGCTTCGGCGCCACCAGGCCAGCGTGCGTGCTCTCGCGTTCGACGCCGACGCAGCGACGCTCACGCTGGACTGCGACGGCGCTGCCGCCGGCGAACGCCTGCATGCGCGCGCGGTGGTGCTGGCCACAGGGCGGTTCATGGGCCGCGGGCTCAGCGCCGAGCGCAAGCAAGTGCGCGAGAGCATTCTCGGCCTGCCCGTGCACCAGCCGGCCTCGCGCGAGGCCTGGCACCAGCGCGATTTCCTGGATCCCTCGGGGCACGCGATCAACCGCGCCGGGCTGCTGATCGACGCGGCGTG
>JAJYMF010000150.1 GCA_021787175.1 Pseudomonadota bacterium
GCAGCGACAGGCCGATGATCAGCGCCGCGGCGTTGGTGAAGCCGTTGATCACCGGGTGCGAGGCGAGGTTGATCAGGACCCCCATGCGGAACCCGCCGAGGGCGAGGCGCAGTACGCCGACCATCAGCGCGAGCGTCATCGACAGTGCGATGAATTCGTCGGTGCCGCGGCTCGCCAGCGGCTCGATCGCGGCGGCCGACATCAGCGAGAGCAGCGCGACGGGGCCGGTGTGCAGGAAACGCGAGGCGCCCCACATGGAGGCGATCATCACCGGCAGGAAGGCGGCGTACAGGCCGTAGACCACCGGCAGGCCGGCGAGCGTCGCGTAGGCCATCGATTGCGGGATCAGGATCAGCGAAACCGTGATGCCGGCGACGAGGTCGCCGCGCAGGGACTCGCCCTGCAGCGGGAACCAGCGCAGAAAAGGGAAGAAGCGATTCAGCATGACGAGGCAGTCGTGGAAATGAAAATATCCCCATGCTTCGCGCATGGGGTGGGAACGGCGCGCCCCGGATTATAGGCGCGCCCCGTGGGCGGCAGGCTCAGGCGACGCGTTCGCGCGCAGGGCTCGCCTCCAGGGGGGCGGTTTGCGCCGCGGCCTCGCCGCTGGCGACCATGACCACCGGCACCGGGATGGCGTCCTGGCGCACCGTGCCCTTCAGCAGGCCGCGTCCGAGATAGCCGGATTCGTTGCAGATGAGGAAGGCCACGTCCGGCCGCTTGCGCAGTGCGTGGATCAGTGAGGCCGGAGGCTCGCCGGTGAGCACGGCCACGCGCGGCTGGAGGCCGGCCGCGTCGAGCGTCGCCTGGAAAGGCGCCAGCAGGGCCCGCGCCTCGAGCTCGGACTGGAAGGTCAGCACAGTCAGGCCGTGCTTGAGGCGGACGCAGGTCTGCACCACGTACTGCATGACGTCGGCCGGCAGTTCGCTGCCGAGGTAGAGCCCGACCTGCGGCAGGTGGGCAGCAGGCGCCGGAGCCTGGCCGGCAGACGCCGCGGTCGCGGCGCTGCCGGCCATGACGCGCGATTTCTGGCGGCGGTTGAGGTTTTCGCCGACATTGGCAAAGGCGAGGGCATCGAGCATGCGCTTGATTTCGTGGGTCAGTTTCATCGGACACTCCTGTTCGGATTCTGGATGTCTGACTCTAAGCAGGCGGCGTGCCAGTTTTATAAATGATTGAAAATAAAAGATCTTGTGAGTGGCTTCTGCCATGACGTCGGGCCCGGGTGTTGCACGGTGTAGCAAGGGGTGTTGCAAGCGTTGTACTATGCAACACCTGTCTGCCGGGACCGACCCATGCCCAGTCTCCGCAACAAAATCCTGCGCACCTACGGGTTTTCCAAGCTCGTCATGCTGGGCTTCGCCGTGGTCGTGTTCGTCAACCTCCACTACCTCAATCGCCAGATCGAGGCCGGTCAGGCCGTGACCGATTTCCGCGAGGCCAGCCTGGAAATGCGGCGCGACGAGAAGAACCTGTTTCTCTACCGCGACTACGCCAGCCTCGACCAGTTGCTGATCCAGATCGACGCCACCCGGCAGGCGCTCGGCGAAGGCCGCGAAATCTTTGTCGCGATCGGCGGCGAGGCGCCGCTGCGCCGCATCGAACAGTTGCTGCAGCGCTACCGCGCCGAACTCGAGCGCTATCCCTTCCTCAGCCAGAATGAGCAGGCGGCGGCGCGGCGGACGATCCGCGACCTCGGACACGACCTGAGCGAGGCGTCCGGCGAACTGTCGCGCGGCGAACGCCAGTTGCTGGCCGAAGCGACGCAGCGGGCCGGCGTCCTGCTGATGCTGGCGTTCGCCGGCGTCGTGGTGCTGGGGCTGGCCGGCGGCCTGTTTCTCGTGCACCGGGTGGTGCGTCCCCTGCGCGAGCTCGAAGCGGGTCTGCACGCGATCGACGAAGGACGCGCGCGGACCTTGCCGATGCCTGCCGGCGACCAGGAGATCCGCTCCTTTGTCACCGCCTTCAATGCCATGCTGAAGCACATGCGCCAGCAGCAGGACCAGGCCCGCCGCAACGAGAAAGCGGCGGCGCTCGGCGTGCTGGTGTCGGGCGTGGCGCACGAGCTCAACAACCCGCTCTCGAACATCTCGACCTCGGCCCAGCTGCTGCTGGAGGAGGGCGAGGCGGGCGACGCCGAAATGAAGCGCCTGTGGCTGACGCAGATCGACAGCGAGACCGAACGCGCGCGGCGCATCGTGCGGCGGCTCCTCGACAGCGTGCGCCAGCCCAAGCTGCATCGGCAGCGCCTGCCGCTCGCCGATCTCGTGCAGTCGTCGCTGGGGCTGGTGAACCGGCAACTGCCCGCTGGTGTGCAGGTGTGCGTGGGGACGATGGCCGATCTCGAGATCGAGGTCGACCGCGAGCGCCTGCACCAGGTGTTCATCAACCTCATCAAGAACGCCGCCGACGCCGGCGCGCGTCACGTCACGGTGAGCGCCGCGCCGCAGGCCTGGGAGGCGGAGCTCGGCGAAGGGGCCCTGCTGGTCGGCGACCCGGCGATGGTTGCCGAATCCACCCCGGCCGTCCGCATCACCGTCGAGGACGATGGCCCGGGCATTCCGGACGCCCTGCGCGAGCACATCTTC
>JAJYMF010000301.1 GCA_021787175.1 Pseudomonadota bacterium
AGATGCGGCTGCAGGTGTCGGAGGTGGAGTCGTACCAGCGCAGCCAGGCGCTGCTGCTGCTGGGCGACATGGCCACCCGGATCGCGGTCAACCGCACGTCCGCCGTGGCGGGGGCCTACGCTGTCGCGGCCGCATCGCCGCTGGGCGCCGGCATGAGCTGCCCCCGCGGCACCAGCACGCAGGCGCAGCGCGACCTGAAGGAATGGTGCCAGGCGCTGCAAGGCGCCGGCGAGCTGCTGGGCTCCAACAACGCGGGCGCCATGGTCGGCGGCCGCGGCTGCGTCGAGAACGTCGGTGGCGACATCATGGTGACCGTGGCGTGGCAGGGGCTGACGCCGATCAGCGCGCCGCCTGCGTCGATCGGCTGCGGCGCGGGCGCATACAACGGGACTGCCGGTTCGCCCTGCGTGAACGACCTGTGCCGTCGCACCGTCACAACCCTGGTGCGGATCGCGACCCTGCTATGAAGACGCACCGTCCCGCTTCGCATCCGAGCGCCGGGCGCCCGCGCCCGCAGTCCGGCTTCACCTTGGTGGAGCTGATGATCGCCATGGTCCTCGGCCTGTTCATCGTGCTGGCGCTGCTGACATTGCTGATCAACGTCAACCGCAACAACAGCGAGATGACGAAGAGCAACCGGGTGATCGAGAACGGGCGCTTTTCCATCCAGTTGCTGGAGCACGACATTGCCCATGCCGGCTTCTGGGCGGGCTACCTGCCGCAGTTCGACGACGTCACGGTGGCCGGCATGCCGGCCGACGTTCCACGCGACCACGCCGGCCCGCCGGCCGTTACCGCCGTGCCGGACCCTTGCGCCGACTGGGCCGCGCTCGCCGGCAATCCGGCGGCGCTTGCCGTCTACAAGTCCAACCTGCTTGGCATCGCGGTGCAGGCGTATGAAATTCCTGCGGTGGTGCCGTCACCGACGGTGCCCGTATGCGGCAGCCGGGTGGTCAGTCCCCAACCCAGCAGCGACGTGCTGATCGTGCGGCATGTGGAAACCTGCGCGGTCGGCGAAACCGGCTGCCCGGCTTTCGCCAACAACGAGCTGTATTTTCAGCCGGCGCAGTGCGGCGCCACCATGCCGGTCCCGGCCTATGTCCTGGAGCAGTACGCGGCCGGCACCGTGGACACGCTGCTGCCGCACCGGGTGCGCAGCGCCAACTGCGCGGCCGGCGCGTTCGCTCCGCGCCACAAGTTCGTCTCCAGCCTCTATTACGTGCGCCGCTATGCGGTGACCGACGGCGACAACATTCCCACGCTGATGCGCTCTGACTTCAGCTGTGCCATTCCTCCCGCGGCCACTCCGCCGGTGCCGCCCGCGGCTGCATGCGAGTTTAAGGCACCCCAGGCGATGATCGAAGGCATCGAATCGTTCCGCGTTGAACTGGGCATCGACAACGTCAGCGATTCTGGCGCCGCGATCGGCACGACGACCTTCAACACCACCGCGGCCGACGTCACCGGTGCGACCGGCGTCGTGCCGAGCGGCCAGGCCGCGACGGTCACCTGGGCCAATCCGATGACGCTGACCTCGCCGACCAACCGCGGCGACGGCATCCCGGATACGTACCGGCGCTGCACCACGGCCTCGCCCTGCTCGGCGCTCGAGCTGATGAACGCCGTCGCCGTGAAGCTGTACGTGCTGGCGAGGAGTGAATCTGCCTCGCCCGGCTACACCGATGCCAAGAGCTACTGCATGACCAGCAACTGCGTCGACGCGGACGACCGGGTCGGTCCGTTCAACGACGGCTACAAGCGCCATCTCTTCACCCAGGCGATCCGGCTGGTGAACATCTCCAACCGCAGGGAGACGCCGTGATGAAGCCGCCGCGCGTGCACCGCTCCCATGCGTCCAGGGCCGCCGCCCAGCGCGGTGCAACGCTGATCATCGGCCTCATCCTGCTGGTGCTGATCAGCCTGATCGTCGTCAGCGCGTTCACCCTGAGTTCGACCAACCTCAAGTCGGTGGGCAACATGCAAGTGCGCGACGAGGCGCTGGCCGCCGCCAACCAGGCGGCGGAACAGGTGATCAGCTCCAATTTCACCGCGTCGCTCGTGGACCAGACGGTCACGGTGGACATCAACAAGGACGACACGCCGGACTACACCGTGGCGATCGCTTCGCCCACCTGCGTGCGCGCGACGCAGGCGGCGTTCGCGGATCCGAGCGATGTGGAACTTGGTCCCGGCATGTCCGCGGGCAGTACATGGAACACGGACTGGGACCTGTCGGCCACCGTCACCGACGGCGCCACCGGCGCCAAAGTGCGCGTGAGGCAGGGCGTGCGCGTGCTGCTTTCGCAGTCGCAGAAGACCGCGGTCTGCCCCTGAAATGTCGAGAGGAGGTTCAGTCATGCTCACAAGAATTCTCAAGTTGCTGACGGTCGCGATCGCGCTGGCGGTGCAGTTGCCGGCCCATTCCGAGGACATCGACCTGTTCTCGGAGCCGAACCCGACGCCCACGACGCTGCCGAATGTCCTGATCATCCTGGACAATTCGGCCAACTGGAACACCGCTTTCGACGCCGAGAAGGCGGCGCTCGTGTCCATCTTCAACAGCCTGCCGGCTGACAAATTCCGGGT
>JAJYMF010000076.1 GCA_021787175.1 Pseudomonadota bacterium
TACGGCCAGAGCAAGCACGGCGTGTTCACCCAGCGTCCCGGCGTCTTGAGCAACGACTTCTTCGTCAACCTGCTCGACATGGGCACGAAGTGGCAGCGCTCGGCGACTGAAGGCGTGCTGGAGGGACGCGACCGCGCCAGCGGCGCACTGAAGTGGACGGGCAGCGTGGTCGATCTGGTGTTCGGTTCGAATTCCGAGCTGCGGGCGCTCGCCGAGGTATATGCCTGCGCCGATGCGCAGGAGAAGTTCGCGCAGGACTTCGCCTCAGCCTGGAACAAGGTGATGAACCTGGATCGCTTCGATCTCGCGTGATCGCGCGCTCTGCCGGCCGCGCTGCCGCTTCATGAACGGAGTGATGAACAGGCAGCGCGATTCACTCCCTGGCGCCCGCGACGAGTCCGGCGCACGCAACGGCCCGGTGCAGAAACCGGGTTCATGGCGCCGCCGCTCGAGCCCAGCGGCGGCGGCCACTGGTATCGCCGCGTCGACGATGACGCCGCCGGCCGCCGCAGCGCTGTCGTCCAACGTCGCCGAAGCCCTGCACGACAGCGCCGTTCACCATCGGGCGTCAGCCAGGCTGCCCTCGACAAGGCCGCCGCCAGGCGGGGCGCTGGCGAGCGCGCGTGCATACAGAGAGCGTGATGCCGAACCATGTCGCGGCCGCATGCGGCCGTGGCGCCATTCAGGAGTGCGTGACGAGGATCTGCAGGCCGAAGTCGCCGATCATGAACACCGCCAGCAGCAGCAGGCCGACGGCGAAGATGCGCTTGACCAGGGTCTGCGGCAGCCGCGCGGCGAGGTGATTGCCGAGCAGCCCGCCGACGGCTCCGATCGCGGCGACGATCAGCAGTTCGCGATAGTCCAGCGGCCCGTGATAGACCCGCACGTACTGGAAAAACCCGGCAAAGGAATTGAGCGCGATGATCACCAGACTGGTGCCGGTGCCGCGCAGCAGGTCGAGGCCGCCGAACAGCACCAGCGCCGGCACGATCAGAAAACCGCCGCCGATACCGACGATGCCGGTCAGCACGCCCACGGCCAGCCCCAGCACGACCAGCCGCAGCGGGTGCACGCGATGATCGGGATCGTGCACCGGCAGCCGCCGGCGCAGCATGGCGATGCCGGCGACCAGCATGATCAGCGCGAACAGGAACAGCTGCAGCACGCCCTGCATGTGATTGCCGACCAGCGCCCCGAGCATGGCGCCCGCCGCGCCGGGAATGCCGAAATACAGCGTGCTGCGCCAGTCGATCTGCCGCCGCAGCCCGCGCTGCACCGCCGCCGCCGCGCTGATCGCACCGACCACCAACAGCGAGCCGACCACCGCCTGCTTGGCGGCCATGCCCAGCAGATAGTGCAGCACCGGCACGGTCAGGATGGAGCCGCCCGAGCCCAGCAGTCCCAGGCTGATGCCGATGGTGAGCGCGCCCAGCAATGCTGCGATCACGAAAGTCTCCTTGGCGGGACGTCCCCGTCCGCGCGCACCGCGACGGCGATCGTGACAGGGTAGGCGCGGGGGCGCATGAATGGCACGGGTCGTCCGCGCCATTCATGTTAGTGTAATCTAATATACAAACTGCGCATTTGCCGGAGAGCTCCGATGCATCCGCAAGTCACCCCGTTCTTCCATGCCGCCAGCTCGACCTGGAGCTATGTGGTCAGTGATTCCGGCAGCCGCGGCGCCGCGGTGATCGACCCGGTGCTCGATTTCGACTACCCCTCCGGGGCGCTGGCAACCGTCTCGGCCGATGCCATCATCGCCCATGTGCGCGGCGCGGGCTTGCACGTCGAGTGGATACTCGAAACGCATGCCCATGCCGATCATCTCTCGGCCGCGCCGCATCTGCAGCGGGCACTGGGCGGCCGCATCGCCATCGGCAATGGCATCCGTACCGTGCAATCGCATTTCAAGCAGGCGCTTCACCTCGAAGCGGGCTTCGTCGCCGACGGTGCGCCCTTCGACTATCTGTTCGCCGATGGCGAGACCTTCACGGTGGGCGCCATCCCCGCCCACGTGATCGCCACTCCCGGCCACACCAGCGACAGCGTCAGCTACCGGATCGGCGATGCCCTGTTCGTCGGCGATACGCTGTTCATGCCGGACTCCGGAACCGCCCGCTGCGATTTCCCCGGCGGCGATGCCGGCACGCTGTACGATTCCGTGCGTCGGCTGCTCGAGCTGCCGCGGGCCACCCGCCTGTTCGTCTGCCATGACTATGCTCCGGGCGGCCGCGGACACCGTTGCGAAACCACGGTGACGGCGCAACGGGAAGCCAATATCCACGTCCGCGATGGGATCCGCCGCGACGCGTTCATTGCCCTGCGCAATGCGCGCGACCGTACCCTCGGCATGCCGGCCCTGCTCTATCCGGCCGTGCAGATCAATGTGCGCGCCGGCCACCTGCCGCCGGCCGAGTCCAATGGCGTCGCCTATCTCAAGGTGCCGCTGGCCCCACCCGCCGACGCGGCGGCATGAGCTTCTGGCCGCCAGACCCCTGAGTGCGGCGGCGCACCGAGGCTGCCCTCGCACAGACCACGGCGCGACGACCCATGCGGCCCTCGCGGCCTTGCGGCGGCCCCGCCCGTCTCCCCGCTGAACGGGGATTCTCTGTATATGTGTATTTACTAATATGATGAGGTCGGCAAGGCCAACAGGAATCGATGATGTCCGGAACCGGCGGTAGCGGCGGCGAGCCGCTGAATATCAGCTGTGCCGAGGCGCAGCGGCGCCTGCGGCAGGGCGCGACCCTGATCGATGTGCGCGAACACCCCGAGGTCGCGCGCGGCATGGTGCCGGGCAGCGTGCATCTGCCGCTGGCAACGCTGGGCGGCGATCCGGCCGCGGCGCTGCGGCGCGCGGGCATCGATCCGACCGCGAGTGAAGTGCTGTGCATCTGCGCCAGCGGAGGTCGCTCGCAGATGGCAGCCCACGCGCTGCGTCAGGCCGGGGGCAAGGCCGCCTCGGTGATCGGCGGCGTCGCCGCCTGGGCTGCGGCAGGGCTGCCGTTCGGCCGCCCCTGAGTCGGCCGCGGCACGGCCTCGCGATCGCGCCACGGCGGCTATCCTGACCGCCGCAGTCATGGCTCAGACCACGGGCTCGGCGCCGATGCGGCCGCCACGCCGCTGCAGATAGACGAAATACAGCAGCGGGATCACCACCAGGGTGAGCACCGTCGACACCAGGATGCCGAACACCAGCGACACCGCCAGGCCCTGGAAGATCGGATCGCCGAGGATGAAGAACGCCCCGAGCATCGCCGCCAGCGCGGTCAGCACGATCGGTTTGGCGCGCACGGCACCGGACTCGATCACCGCCTCCTCCAGCGAGCGGCCGCTGGCCAGCGCGTGGTTGATGAAGTCCACCAGCAGGATCGAGTTGCGCACGATGATGCCGGCCAGCGCGATCATGCCGATCATCGAGGTGGCGGTGAACTGCGCGCCCATCAGCCAGTGCCCCGGCATCACCCCGATCACGGTCAGCGGAATCGGCGCCATGATCACCAGCGGCACGATGTAGCTGCGGAACTGCCCCACCACCAGGAAATAGATCAGCAGCAGGCCGACCGAATAGGCGATGCCCATGTCGCGGAAGGTCTCGTAGGTGATCTGCCATTCGCCGTCCCACTTGATCGAGTAGCTCGACCCGTTGGCCGGCGGCGCGATGAAGTGCTGCTCGAGATGATGGCCGTCGAAGGTGCGTCCGCTGATGGCGCCGACCATGCGGAACATGCCATAGAGCGGGCTGTCCTCGCGGCCGGCGTCATCGCCGGTGACGAAGGTGTAGGGCAGCAGGTCCTTGTGATAGACCGCGTCGTCCAGCGGTTCGTTGACGACCTTGACCACCTCCGACAGCGGGATCAGCTGACCGGTCTGCGAGCGCACGCGCAGGGTCAGGATCGAGTCCATCGAGCCGAGGTCGGCCTGCGGCAGACGCAGCACCACCGGCACCGCGTACTTGGCGTTGCCATCCTGCAGGTAGGTGACGGGATCGCCACCGACGCCGGCCTGGACCGCGGCCACGATCTGCGCCTGGCTGACACCGAGGGTCGCCGCGCGGGTGCGATCGACCACGATCAGCTTGCGTGTGGCGTGCGGATTCTCGACGCTGCTGTTGATGTCGACGATGCCGGGCGTCTTCTCGAACAGCTTCTCCAGCGATAGCGCGATCACCCGCTGGGTCCTGTAATCGGGACCGTAGATCTCGGCCACGATCGGCGCCTGCACCGGCGGTCCGGGCGGCACCTCGGCCACCACCAGGTGAGCGTCGAAGCGTTTGGCGATCGCCGCCAGCGCCGGGCGCACCGCCAGCGCGATCTGATGGCTCTGGCGCTTGCGCGCGTTCTTGTCGACCAGGTTGACCTGGATATCGCCCTGGTACGGCATCGTGCGCAGGTAGTACTGGCGTACCAGCCCGTTGAAATTCATCGGCGCCGAGGTGCCCACGTACACCTGGTAGTTGCTGACTTCGGGCACCTGGTCCAGCACCGTGGTCATGTCCAGCAGCGCGCGATTGGTCTGCTCGAGGGTGGAGCCCTCGGGCATGTTCAGCACCACCTGGAACTCGGATTTGTTGTCGAACGGCAGCATCTTCAGGATCACCGCCTTGACCAGCACCAGGCCCACCGCCAGCAGCACCAGCACGCCGATGCCGAGGAACAGGTTGCGCCGGCGCCGCGGCGCGCGCTCGCCGCTGATGAACGGCGTCATGACCCGGGTGAACAACCGGTACAGACGCTGGTCGAGCTTCGATTCCTGCGCGTGACCGGGGCCCCCGTGCGCATCGCCGTGACCGATCTGGTTGCGCAGCAGGCGGTAGGCCAGCCACGGCGTCACCACGAACGCCACCGCCAGCGAGATCAGCATGCCGATGCTGGCGTTGATCGGGATCGGGCTCATGTAGGGGCCCATCAGGCCGCTGACGAAGGCCATCGGCAGCAGCGCCGCGATTACGGTGAAGGTTGCCAGGATGGTCGGCCCGCCGACCTCGTCCACTGCCGCCGGAATGGCATCGAACAGGCGTCTGGCGCCCATCGCCATGTGGCGATGGATGTTCTCGACCACGACGATCGCATCGTCGACGAGAATGCCGATCGAGAAGATCAGCGCAAACAGCGACACGCGGTTGATGGTGAAACCGATCGCCCACGAGGCGAACAGCGTGATCGCCAGCGTCACCACCACCGCGCTGCCGACCACGATCGCCTCGCGCCAGCCCAGCGTGAGCAGCACCAGCAGCACCACCGCCGCCGCCGCGAGGAACAGATGCTGCAGCAATTCGTCGGCCTTGTCGTTGGCGGTCTGTCCGTAGTTGCGGGTGATGGTGACGTGCACGCCCTGCGGAATGTCCACGCCCTTCAGCTCGGCGATCCGCGCCTTGACCGCCTCGGCAATGTCGTAGGCATTGCTGCCGGCCTTCTTGGCAATGGCGATGGTCAGCGCCGGAGCCAGCCCGGTCACCGGGCCGCCCTTGCCGGCGGGGGTGCCGTACCACGCCATGCGGCTGGGGTAGTCGGCACCGGAACGGATGCGTGCCACGTCGGACAGATACACCGGCCTGCCGCCGGCGAGTCCGATCACCAGCTGCGACACCTCGCCGGCGTTCATCAGCAGGGTGCCGGCCTTGACCGGCACGTCGCGGTTGTCGCTGATCTCGTCACCGGCGTCGGCGGCGACGTTGGCGGCCTTGAGCGCGCCGGCCAGACCGCTGACGGTGAGGTTGTAGGCGGCCAGCTTGCCGGGGTCGAGTTCGACCATCACCGCGCGATCCGGCGCACCGATGGTATACACGTCGCGCGTGCCGGGCACGCGCTTGAGGTCGGCTTCCAGCGTGTGCGCGACCTCGGCCAGTTGCACGCTGCCGACATCGGCGCGGTCCGACCACAGCGTCAACCCCATCACCGGCACGTCATCGATGCCGTAGGGCTTGATCAGCGGCTGGCCGACACCGAGACCCGGCGGCGACCAGTCGGCATTGGAATAGACCTTGTTGTACAGGCTGACCAGCGCCTGTTGCCGCGGCACGCCGACCCGGAACTCCACCGTCACCAGCGCCAGTCCCGGCCGGCTGACCGAATAGACGTGCTTGATGCCCTTGATCTCGGCCAGCTTCTGCTCGAGCGGAAACGCCACCAGGTTTTCGACGTCGCGCACATTGGCGCCGGCGAACGGCACGATCACGTTGGCGACCGTGACCTCGATCTGCGGGTCTTCCTCGCGCGGCGTGATGATCGCCGCGGTGATGCCCAGCAGCAGCCCCGCCAGCGCCAGCAGGGGCGTAATCTGCGAGGCTTGGAACGTGCGCGCGATGCGCCCGGAAAGGCCCAGCTTGCCCGGCTCAGTCATGCGCAGCCGTCCCGTCGGCATGCCGGGCGATCAGCCACTTCATCGCGGCTCCCGGATCGGCGGCCACCTGCTCGCCTGGCGCCAGGCCCGCCAGCACCTCATAGTCGTTGCCGAAACGGTAGCCCAGCCGCACCTGGCGCAGCATCACGGCATCGCCCTCGACCACGTACACGCCGACGATCTCGCCGCGGCGCACGATCGCGCTGTCGGGCAGCAGCAGCCGTGGTCGCGAACCGATCATGAAAGCCACCTTGACCACCTCGCCGGGATTGAGTCCGGTCTCGACCGTCGGCAGTTCCAGGCGCACGGTGAAGGTGTGCGTGGCCGGATCGGCGTAGGGGAAGACGATCACCTTGGCCGCCTCGACCCGCTTGTTGCCGCCGTCGTACAGCACCCAGGCGCGGCCGAACCTGCGGATCACGTTGACGTCGCTCTGCGGCACCTGCGCCTCGACGCGCAACTGGTCCAACGACAGCCCCGAAATCAGCGGCTGCCCCGGCTGCACTGCCTCGCCGACCTGCACGTAGCGTTTGGTGACGATGCCCGAGTAGGGCGCGCGCACCACGGTGTAATTCGCGCTCTCGGAAGCCTGGCGCAGGTTCGCCCGCGCCGCATCCAGCGCCGCCTTGGCGGCATCGCGCTGCGCGGTGGTCTGGTCCATCTGCGTCTTGGATACCAGCCTGCGCGAGTAGATCGCGGCGACCCGCTGGTACTGCGCCTCGGCATCGGTGTAGGCCGCCTGCGCCGAGCGCACCTGCGCCTGCGCCGCGTTCACCGCCGCACCCTGCTCGACCGCAGTGAAGCGCACCACCACCGCGCCCTGCGGCACGTAGTCGTTGACGTCGTAGGGCAGCTCGAGCACCCGCCCGGCGGTCTGCGCCGACAGCGTCGCCTGATGCACGGCCTCGACCGTGCCGTCCCAGATGCGCTCGCGCGGCGCGACCTGCTCGCGCAGCGTGATCGCGGCCAGCGGCGGCTTGACCGCGGGCGCGGCAGGCTGCCGATGACCGCAGGCAGTCAGCGTCAACGTGGCGGCGCCAAGCAGCAGCGCCGCACGCAGGGAAAGCGCGGATCGCGTCACGGGCGGGGTTCCTCTCAGCGAAACGCGCTGCCGGGCGCCAGCCCGAACTTGCGCAGCAGCATCGCCAGCGGGCAGAAACCGGTGAACGAGGCCTGCAGCAGGTTCAGACCGACGAATGCGGTCAGCAGCAGCCACCATGGCGACACCAGTTGGGACAGCACCAGACTGATCAGCACGACGCTGCCTGCAAAAGCCATCACGGCACGATCGACGTTCATTGCGCTTACCTCTCGGTGGAACGGGATGAATCAGGATTCGACGACGTTCGGTCCGGCTTTCAGACGCGAGATGCCGAGCGCCCGCAGCACGTATTTCTCATACACCGGATTGGTATTGCCGGTCTTCATCTTGCGGATGAAGTACTTCTCGAAGACGACCTTGGCCGGGTGTACCCACTTGCCGACCTTGGCCCAGGTGACGTTGCGCGGCGGAATCTGCGGCAGCGCGACGAAGGCGGCGCCGGTGTCGCCGAGGTCGGCCAGACAGATCGCGTTCCAGGTCGCCACCTCGCGCGGTTCGTGGCCGGCCAGTTCCGACTGGATGTTGTGCACCAGCGCGGCGACCATCGACTCGATCATGTAGCCGGTCTTGGGCGCGCCGGTCGGCACGGGGGTGGCTTCGACCGGCGGAATCGCCACGCATACGCCCGCCGAATAGATGTTCGGGAACTTCGGGTTTCGCTGGTGCTTGTCGATCAGCACGAAACCGCGCGGATTGCACAGGCCCTCAACCTTGCGCACGGCATCGACGCCGGTGAATGCCGGCAGCATCATGCAGTACTTGAACGGCAGCGTATGCTCGGTCAGCGGCTGGCCCTTGGCGTCCATCTCGGTCACGCTGATTTCGTTGGCGCGAATCTCGGTGGGCCTGGCGTTGGTGATCCACTTGATGTGGCGCTGGCGGAATTCGGCCTCCAGCAGGCCCTTGGAATCGCCGACACCGCCCAGCCCCATGTGGCCGATGTAGGGCTCGCTGGTGACGAAGGTCATCGGCACGCGATCGCGCAGCTTGCGCTTGCGCAGGTCGGCGTCGAGGATCGCCGCGAACTCGTAGGCCGGGCCAAAACAGCTGGCGCCGGGCGCCGCACCGACCACGATCGGGCCCGGGTCCTTGAGAAACTGCTGATAGGCGACCCACGCCTCGACCGCGTGCGGCGTGGTGCAGATCGAATGCGTGTTGGCGGCGGGGCCAAAGCCGGGAATCTCGTCGAACGCCAGGCGCGGACCGGTGGCGATCACCAGATAGTCGTAACTGATCGTGCTGCCGTCCTCGAGCACCAGGGCGTTTTCGGCCGCCTTGATCTCGACCGCGGGCTGGTCGCGGAACTCGATGCCCTTTTTCGCCAGATAGGGCGCCACTTCGAAGCCGATGTCGTCGGGCTTGCGCCAGCCCACCGCGACCCAGGGGTTGGACGGCGTGAACGCGAAGCGCGGGCCGTCACCGACCACGCTGATGCGGTGCTCCTTGCCCAGCGCCGCACGCAACTCGTAAGCCGCCGGCATGCCGCCGACGCCGGCACCCAGAACGACGATATGTGCCATGTGAGTCTCCCGATCGGGCCGTGGGGGGGAAGCGCAGCGCTGCGGACCCGGACGCTGCGTTCGGGCTTGCCGCCGAGTAGCCTGGCAGGTCTGCTACGCATCTAATTTAGTGACATCTTATTTATATTTCAACTAGAATGTCGACGATGGCCGCCGCGCCTGCACAGGGTGCTCCGACTGCCCGCTGAATGCGACCCAAGCCGATCAGGAGATCCCGCCGATGCTCCCGCGAGCCTCTGCCTCCCGCACTACGTTCGACGTCAAGGCGATGGAAAAAAATGCCGATGAGGCCGCACGGCTGCTGCGCGCGCTGGCCAATCCGCAACGCCTGCGCGTGCTGTGTCTGCTGGTGGGCAACGAGCTGTCGGTGGGCCAGATCAACGAGTGCGTCGAACTGAGCCAGTCGGCGCTGTCACAACATTTGGCGGTCCTGCGCGAGGAAGGGCTGGTGCATACCCGGCGCGAAGCGCAGACGATCTTCTATTCGCTGGCCAAGGGACCGGCGCAGACGCTGATCATCGCGCTGCACGGCATCTACTGCTCACCCTCGGGGCGTCGCCGTGAAAGCGCACTCTGCCGTCCTTGAACGGCGACGGCTGCAAGCGCATCCACACGCCCCGCGGCGATGGCGCGCATGGCGTCGAATGCGGCGAGCAGGATTCGAGCCTGGCGCACGCACTCACGCCCCTCGCCGGTGATGCGCACGCTGCCGTGACCGCGATCGAAGCAGTGGATGCCGAGGTAATCCTCCAGCTTGCGCAGCTGGATGCTCACAGTCGACTGCCTGGCATGACAGCGGTGCGCTGCCTGGTGGAAATTCAGGCACTCGGCCACGGCAACCAGATAGCGAAAATCGCGGATTGTCATGGCACCGCCCGTGACCGATGCGCCACACTGGCTGTGCCATGGGGATTTGTCCAAATGGTTTTGGCCATCGCCGTCATTGAGTGCGGCAATGATGCTGCTGCAGATCCGGCCGTGATGCAGCGGCGGGGCTTGGAGCGATGCGCGCCGACCGCTAGGCTTGCCTGCCCCCGCCACCGACGCACGCATGGCCGACGTCCGCCGCTACTTCGATCTCCCCTCGCCCTTTGCGATGAAACGCGGCGGCCGCCTGCACCGCGCCCGGCTGGCCTACGAGACCTGGGGCACGCTGACACCGGCGCGCGACAACGCCGTGCTGATCCTCACCGGCCTGTCGCCCAGTGCGCACGCGGCATCCAGCGCCGACGATCCCAGCCCGGGCTGGTGGGAAGCGATCATCGGTCCCGGCAAGGCGCTCGACACCCGCCGCTGGTTCGTGATCTGCGTCAACGCACTGGGGAGCTGCAAAGGATCGACCGGGCCGGCCTCGATCGACCCGGCGACGGGCGCCCCCTATCGGCTCGACTTCCCCGAACTGGCGCTGGAGGACGTCGCCAACGCGGCGCACGCACTGGCGCAGGGGCTGGGCATCGAACGGCTGGCCTGCCTGATCGGCTGCTCGATGGGCGGCATGGCGGCGCTGGGCTACATGCTGCTGCACCCCGGCAGCGTGCGTGCGCACATCAGCATCTCCACCGCACCGCAGGCGCAGCCGTTCGCGATCGCGATCCGCTCGCTGCAGCGCGAGGCGATCCGGCTCGATCCGAACTGGAACGAGGGGCGCTACGACGATGCGCATTATCCCGAACACGGCATGCAGATCGCGCGCAAGCTGGGCGTGATCACCTACCGTTCGGCGATCGAATGGCACGGCCGCTTCGGGCGTATCCGCCTCGACGCCGAACACCGCGAGGACGACCCCTTCGGCTTCGAATTCCAGATCGAGTCCTACCTCGAAGGCCATGCGCGCCGCTTTGCCCGCAGTTACGACCCCAACAGTTACCTGTACCTGTCGCGCGCCAGCGACTGGTTCGACATGGCCGAGTACGGCGCCGGCGACGTGCTGGCCGGACTGCGGCGCATCCATGTCGAACGTGCGCTGGTGATCGGCGTCGACACCGACATCCTGTTTCCGCTGCAGCAGCAGCAGCAGATCGCCGACGGCCTGACGGCCTCCGGCGCCACGGTCGAGTTCGTCGCCCTCGATTCGCCGCAGGGCCACGATGCGTTTCTGGTCGATACGGAACGCTTCGGCGCGGCCATCGCGCGCTTCATGGCGGCGGGCTGAGAGGCATCGTGAAGCCTAGTGTGGCCGACCGCGCGGCGGCATGGCATGCGCGGGCGCCTCATCCGCGTGCCCGGGCACCGTCACCAGCGGCATCGCCGTCCGGCGGAACGTCGCTGCAAGTCGCCGGGCCCGCCGTGCGGTATGCGAGCCTGCGGGCAACCTTGCTCTTGTCACCACGACGATCGCGGCCGCGGCCTCGACCGCCTGCACTGATTGCCGCATACTTTGCGCTCGCGCCGAAGTGGCGGAATCGGTAGACGCAGCGGACTCAAAATCCGCCGCCCTTAAAAGCGTGAGGGTTCGAGTCCCTCCTTCGGCACCATCGGCACTTCCGAGCACGTCCGCGGTGTCGCGATTTCGTTGCGATTGCCCGAAGCGAGATGGGACCCGGGAACCCGTCTCGCTCGGTCTATTGCAGCGACGCTATCGCCTAATCTTTGAATCTGTCGGCGGGCCGCCTCGTACTCTTACGCAAGGTATTGTGCCAAACCTGACTTCAGTCCTCGGGTTTGTCGCAGTCCGGGTCACCGCTGACCCCGCTGGCGGCATCGCCTTCGCACACCTTGCCTCCACCCTCGTCGTCGCCGCTTTGGGTGCCTAACTGCGTGCCGTCGAAAGCTGCAAACAAACCACGGCCGCCCACCTGTCGAGCGATGGTGGCTAGCGCGTCCTGCGCGCTGGCCGGGCCGGTGGTGGCGTTCTGCGTGGGATCGTTCACGCAGGTACCCGTGCAGCCGTCGGCGTAGCCGACCAGCACACGCCCGAACTTATCCACGGTAATATCGTTGAAGTCGAGCAAGTTCCGGCATGGATTGCTGCCGCCCTGGTTCCAGATGCAGCCGCGCTGGACCGGATCGGCCGGCGTTGCGTCGGCGGTGGTCCAGGTGCGGCCGCCGTCGTAGGTGAAGGATACGTAGAGATGCCAGACCCCAGTGAAGTCGGCCGACTGGGTATCTCCGGCCGTCTGGGTGCCGAGGAAAGCGAAGGCCGCGCGGTTGCCATCGCCGGCGATCACCTCAGCGAACTCCGCATTCTGGATCCCAAACGGGGTGCCCGCGTCCTCCGATTTCGACCAGTGCAGCCCGCGGTCGTGGGAGACCGCGATCTTCGGGTGACCGTCCGCGTTCACGTAGCCGAAGTAGACGGTGTTATCAGCACCCGCCGCGACGGAAGGATCACTGCCGGGGCTGATGCTCTTACCATCCGGCACGGTCCGCACGACCCAGCTCCAGCCGTTGTCCGTGGAAACGGCCACGCCGGGCCGGCTGACACCGTTGGCGTCGGAGCAATTCTCGTTGGGAACGTAGACGGTGCCGTCGGGTGAGACGCGGACGTGGCCGTGCAGGCCGCCGCAGGTGCCCGGCGCGACGGGAAGGTCGACGCCGTTGTGGGTGGTGAACGTGTAGATGGGCATGCCCGGCCCAAAGGTGAACCCGCCGTCATCGCTGCGCGAACAAAAAGCGGTGGCGATGTCCTGCGAGCAGTAGTAGATCGCATGGGGATACGACGTTTGCGCCAGCGGCAGCGGAGCCGGCGCGTAAGGGCCTCCGCCCAGCGTCTGATGGTCCACGCCAGCTGGCTGGCCGGAGCCTTGTGTCGGAAACCACGTATTGCCGTCATCGTCTGTGAAGGACAATTCGCTGGTGGCGCCATTGAGCTGCGACGAGAAGGTGCGGTTCGGGCCGCCGAATTGGCTGTCGTCGGTGAACAGGATCGGGTCGAGGCTCAGCCGCGCGAACGGTGAGCGCTTGTCCTCCCAGAACGCGCTGGCGGGCTTGACGGCGTCGTTGAACGTCACGCGCAGCGTGTGGTTTCCCGCTCCGATAAAGACCTTGCCGGTGTTCCAGTTCACCCCGATGGACGGCTCACCCGCGCCGTGCTCCCCGGCCGACGTTGAGCCCAGTGCCGGCTGAATGCAGCTCGGAGGCTGTTGCGTTCCTGAGCAATCCGGTGGAGCGGGATAGTTCGCGAAGGCGGGCACCCCGGGTGAGGGGGGAGGAGGAGGCGGCGTGGTGGGTCGCGGTGCAATCGTCAGCGTCACCACGGCGTGAGCGGTCGTGGGCATAGGCGCCTGCGAAGCCACCGATCGGATGTGCCAGACTCCGTCGATGGGATCTGTGACCGTCAGGACCTCCTCGCCCGGCCCGGTTGAGGTGACGTCAGGCGAACCCGGGCCATGGTCGGCGCCGTTGGGGCTGATGGCGTAGACGTCCAGGTCGGTCGGCAGCGTGCTGGTCCATGTGTACTGGATCGTCAACTTAGCCGTCATCGTCCGGTAGAAGGAGGCCGCCGGAGCAGGAAGCACGACATTCAGGTCGTAGTTGTCGCAGATTCCGGGCGGGCAGATGTCCTGCACACCCACGTTGACCACGGTGCCACCGCCGACCGCAGCAAAGTCCCACGACACGGGGCCTGAGCTGCTACTGATAGATCCGCTGGTCGGCATGGCCGCATAGACAAGCGCCGCCAGAAAGACCAAGGAGAAAACCAAGCCGGTCAACGCCGAGCGGAGCACATTGGGACGCGACTGATTCATCTTGCACCTCTTTGTGTTTCTTCTCGGGGAGATTCGGTGGCTGAAAATCGGTTCTGAAACATCCAATGAAAAATTCGATAAGTTTTACGAATACTGCTGACGCCCCCCAGCGTCAAGTAGTAGCACGCAGCTTTAGAGTCCGATCCTCAGAGAGTCCGATCCTTAGGTTCCACACGAATCCTCATTGCAGAACCGCTGGTTGCATGATGCGCGATCGAGCGGAGTGCGCATGACGCGCCGGTGCAGCCCGGGATTCAAGTACCCCGCGGGGTTTCCTTCTCCACTCGTTGCGGCGCTGCCCGCTCCACATCCTTCTTGCGCAGCGGCGCGGGTTTGAGCGCCGCCGGGGCGATGGACTGCAGCTGCCGGGTGATCGCGTGGGTGACCGCCTCGGCCTGGTCGTTGTTCTCGATGATGTAGGGCACGATGATCAGCACCAGCTCGGTCTTGGTGTCGGCGTTCGAGCTCGACTTGAACAGATTCCCCAGCACCGGGATGTCCTTCAGCAGCGGGATCCCGCCGTTGCCCTTGGTCACCTGGTCCGACACCAGACCCCCCAGCACCACCGAGCCGCCGTCGCGCAGCGACAGGCTGGTCTTGACCACCCGGCTGAAAATCGTCGGCGAGTTCACCCCCGACCCCGCCGCCGGCGGCTGCGCCTGGCTGACCTCCTGGCTGAGGTCCAGGTCGATGCGATCATCGGAGTAGATCGTCGGCTTGACCTTCAGGATGATGCCGGTCTTGCGGTACTCCACCCCCTGCAGCAGCGCGCTGCTGCCGCCGGTGGTCTGCGTCGAGGTCGTCTGGCTGCTCAGCGTCGGCACCTCGTTGCCGACGTCGATGCTCGCCTCCGAGCCGCTCATCACCAGAATCCGCGGCGTCGACAAGATCGACACCCGCGAGTCCTGCGCAAACGCCTGCAACTGCGCGATGTTCTGGCCGTTGACGTCCAGCAGGTAGGTCAGCCCGCTGGGGCTCGTCCCGCTGGCCGGCGTCCCGCTCGTCGTCGTCGCCGGCACCGTGCCGAACTGCCAGTTGCCGGTGTACTTGCCGTGGCTGTCGTGTGCCAGCCAATTCACCCCGAACTGCGTGCTCTTGTCCAGGGTCACCTCGGCAATC
>JAJYMF010000097.1 GCA_021787175.1 Pseudomonadota bacterium
AGGTCGATCGGCGCGCCGTCGGCGAAGCGCAGCGCTTCGCCGCCGCCATCGGCGTGATGCAGCCACTGCCAGAGCTGCGCGCGCGCAATCTCGGCGGTGGCCGCGTCCTCCATCAGGTGATGGATCGGCACGCAGCCGTTGCCGTCCAGCCACGCGGCGAGGTAGCGCAGCGCGACCTCGACGTTGGCCTCGAAGCCGGCGCGCGTGATGCTGCCGGCCGGCGTGGCCAGCAGATCGGCCGCGGTCACGCGCAGGTCGTCGCGGCGCACGTGCAGCTGGTTCGACGCCGGCATGTGCGCGTCGAACACGCGCTGCGCCACCGGCACCAGGCCCGGATGCGCGACCCAGGTGCCGTCGTGGCCCAAGGTCACCTCGCGCAGCTTGTCGGCCTCGACCCTGGTCAGCGCGGCGGCGTTGGCCTGCGGGTTGTCGCGGATCGGAATCTGCGCCGCCATGCCGCCCATCGCCAGCGCGCCGCGACGGTGGCAGGTCTGCACCAGCAGGCCGGCGTAGGCGCGCATGCACGGCGCGTCCATCGTCACCTGTCCGCGCTCGGGCAGCACGCGGTCGCGATGTCCGCGCAGGGTCTTGATCATCGAGAAGATGTAGTCCCAGCGCCCGCAGTTGAGCGCGACGATGCGTCCGCGCAGCGCATGCAGGATCTCCTCCATCTGGAACGCCGCGGGCAGGGTTTCGATCAGCACGGTGACCTTGATCGACTCGGCCGCCAGTCCCAGCGCGCGCTCGACGCAGGCCAGCGCGTCCTGCCACAGCGCGGCCTCCTCCATCGCCTCCAGCTTGGGCAGGTAGAGATACGGCCCGCGCTCGCGCTGGGCGAGGCGCTGGGCGTTGTGGAACAGGAACAGCACGGCGTCGAAGAACGCGCCGGCCATGACCTCGCCGTCGATCTCGATATGGCGCTCGGGCAGGTGCAGGCCGCGCGGGCGCAGCATCAGCAGCGCCGGCTGTTCGACCAGCCGGTAGTCGCGGCCGTCGGGCGCGCGGTAGGCGATGGAACCGCGGACCGCATCGCACAGGTTGTGCTGGCCGTCGATCAGGTTGGCCCAGGTCGGCGTGGTCGAGTCCTCGAAGTCGGCCATGAACACGCGCGCGCCGCAGTTCAGCGCATTGATCACGGTCTTGCGCTCGGTCGGCCCGGTGATCTCGACGCGGCGGTCCCACAGCGACTCGGGAATCGGCGCCACGCGCCAGTCAGCGGCGCGAATGCCGGCGGTGTCGGCGCGGAAATCCGGCAGCGCACCGGCATCCCAGCGCACCTGACGCGCGCGCCGCAGCGCCAGCAGCTCGCGACGGCGGGCGTCGAAGCGCCGGTGCACGTCGGCCAGCAGGGCCAGCGCGGCCGGGGTCAGCAGGTCGGACGCCGCGCCGGGCGCGCGCAAAACGACGCCCTGCGGGGCAGCGAACGGGTAGCGGTCGGCGGCAGCGGCCATGGACGGACTCCGGCGATGAGCGACAGCCGTAGCCTAGGCGTGCAAGCCATGATTTGACAAAGCGAATGTTTCAATTCATAACATTGATTAAATAAATGAACATTCCAAGTGACTGAATCCAGGAAGCAAAAAACCAAGCCGCGCAGCCGCACCGGGCGCTCCGCTGCGGTCGAACCGCGCTACTACTACAAGGGCAACCGGCTCAAGCAGCTGCGCGCCTTCGTCTATACGGTCAAGCTGGGCACGCTGTCGCGCGCCGCCGAGGCGCTGTTCCTGTCGCAGCCTTCGATCAGCCTGCAGCTGACCGCGCTGGAGCGCGAGCTGGGCCAGCGCCTGCTGGAACGCACGCGCCGGCGCGTCACCCTCAGCCGCGCCGGCGAAGCGCTGTACGAACTGGCGCGCCCGCTGGTGGAGGGCTGGGAGCGGCTCGACCGCGATTTCCGTGCCCGCGTCGACGGCATGCAGGCCGCCAGCCTGACCGTCGCGGCCGGCACCTCGACCATCCAGTATCTGCTGCCGCCGCTGGTGCGCGCCTATCGCGAGCGCAACCCGGGCGTGCGCCTGGAGCTGGCCAACGTCACCGGCCGCGACGGCCTCGCCCTGCTGCGCGCGGACCAAGCCGACTTCGCCGTCGGCTCGATGCTGGACGTGCCGCCCGATCTCGACTACGCGCCGGTGCACCACTTCGATCCGATGCTGATCCTGCCGCCGGAACATCCGCTGGCGGCGAAGGCCGACATCCGCCTCGAGGACCTCTCGCCCTACGGCCTGATCCTGCCGCCCAAGCGGCTGACCACGTTCCGGCTGGTGGACCTGGTGTTCCAGCAGCGCCAGGTGCCTTATACCGTGGCGATCGAGGTCGGCGGCTGGGACGTGATCAAGCAGTACGTGGCGATGGGGCTGGGCATCTCGATCGTCACCGGCATCTGCATCACCGACGCCGACCGCGAGCGTCTGGCGGTGCGCAACATGCGCGCCTACTTCCCGCCGCGCAGCTACGGCGTGGTGGTGCGCAAGGGCAAGTATCTCTCGCCCGAGGCGCGCGCGTTCGTCGATCTGATCAAGCCCGGCCTGTTCACGCGCGGCGACTATTTCGCGCCGGGGCACTCGGAGCGCTGATACCCCGTTGCG
>JAJYMF010000044.1 GCA_021787175.1 Pseudomonadota bacterium
GGTGATGCCCGGCATGCAGGCGGCGTTCGTCGAGATCGGCCTGGAGCGCGCCGCCTTCCTGCACGCGTCCGACATCGTGCGTCCGGCGGCCGTGGGGGCCGCGGCGGTGGAGGGCGCCGAGAACGGCCACGGTCCGCTGCCGCCGATCGGCGAGCTGGTGCGCGACGGCCAGGAGATCGTGGTCCAGGTGGTCAAGGACCCGATCGGCAGCAAGGGCGCGCGGCTGTCCACCTACCTGTCGATCCCCTCGCGCTATCTGGTGCTGCTGCCGCATGCGCGCGCGCTGGGCGTGTCGGCGCGCATCGAGGACGAGGGCGAGCGCCAGCGGCTGAAGGACACCATCGCGCGCCTGGCCGGCGAGGCGGCCCCGGGCTACATCGTGCGCACCAACGCCGAGGGCCAGGCCGAGCCGGCGCTGGCGTTCGACGTCACCTACCTCGGCAAGGTCTGGCGGGTGGTGCAGGAAAACATGGCGCGCGCCGCGGTCGGCGAGCGCGTGTACGAGGAGCTGGCGCTGCCGCAGCGCGCGCTGCGCGACCTGCTGCACGACGGCATCGAGAAGGTGCGCGTGGACTCGCGCGAAACCTTCGAGAGGGTGCAGCGGTTCGTGCTCAAGTTCATGCCGGAACTGGCCGAGCGCATCGAGCACTACCCGGGAGAGCGGCCGATCTTCGATCTCTACGGCGCCGAGGACGAGATCCAGCGCGCGCTGACCAAGCAGGTGCCGCTGAAGTCCGGCGGCTATCTGGTGATCGACCAGACCGAGGCGATGACCACGATCGACGTCAACACCGGCGGCTATCTGGGCACGCGCAATCTCGAGGAGACGGCGTTCCGCACCAATCTCGAGGCGGCGCAGTCGGCGGCGCGCCAGCTGCGCCTGCGCAATCTCGGCGGCATCATCATCATCGACTTCATCGACATGCTCGATCCCGAGCATCAGCGCCAGGTGCTGCGCACGCTGGAGAAGGCGCTGGCGCACGACCACGCCAAGACCACGGTCTACGCGATGTCGCCGCTGGGCCTGGTCGAGATGACCCGCAAGCGCACCACCGAAAGCCTGGAACGCCAGCTGTGCGAGCCGTGTCCGGCCTGCAGCGGACGCGGCACCCTGAAGACCGCCGAGACGGTCACCTACGAGATCTTCCGCGAGATCACCCGCGCGGTGCGCCAGTTCGACACCGAAAAGCTGCTGGTGATGGCGTCGCCCAAGGTCGTGCAGCGCATCCTCGAGGAGGAGTCGGGCGCGGTCGCCGAGCTGGAGGAGTTCGTCGGCAAGACCATCCGCTTCCAGCCCGAGGAGCACTATTCGCAGGAGCAGTTCGATGTGGTGCTGCTGTAACCCGAGGCCGCCCGGTTGCGCGTGAACCTGCTCCGGCCCGCGCCCCGCCGCTCGTGGCCGCGCCGCCTGCGCTTCGCCGCCGGCGCGCTCGCCGCGACGCTGCTGATCCTGCTGGCGCTGGGCATGGCGGTCGGCCAGATCCTGCTGCCGCTGGCCGCGCGCTATCCCGATCGCGTGGCCGCGCTGCTCAGCACGCGCCTCGGCCGGCCGGTCAGCTTCGCGCGCATGAGCGGCGTGGCGCGGCCGTCGGGACCGGAGCTGACCCTGACCGATCTGCGTCTGGGCGCGACCGCGCACGGCGCCGCGTTCGTGCTGCCGCAGGCGCAGCTGCGTTTCGACTTCGGGCGCCTGCTGCTGCCGGGGCGGCACTGGATCGTGCTCAGCGTCGAAGGCCTCGACCTGCATCTGCAGCGCGCCGCCGACGGCCGCTGGAGCGTGCTCGGCTTCGGCGCGACGGGCAGCTCCGGCGAGGGCGACCTGTCCTCGCTGCCGGTGGACCTGGCGCTCAGCCATCTGCGCATCACCCTGGCGACCGTGGCGCCGGCAAGGCAGTACCACCTGCTGGCCGACGCGGTGCTGGCTTCGGGCGACGACGGCCGGCTGCGCTTCGGCGCGCTGGTGCGCCGTGCCGGCATGTCGCGCGACCTGCGCGTCAGCGGCCGCTTCGCCGGCAACGGTCGCAGCGGCCGGATGTACGTCGCCGGCGATCCGGTGGATCTGGGCTTGCTGGCGCACGATGTCGACATGGCCGGCTATGCGCTGCAGCGCGGCGCCGGACGCATCGAGGCCTGGGCCGACTGGCACGACGGCCGGCTGACGCGCGCGGTCGCGCGCTTCGATCTGCAGCAGCTGGCGCTGACGGGCCCGGACGGTCATCACGCCGCGCTGCCGCGCCTGGCCGGGCTGGCGGACCTGCGGCGCACCGCGGCCGGCTGGCAACTCGACTACCGCACGGCGCCAGCGCCCGGCATCGCGGCCGGCAGCGCCGACGTGGCGTGGGCGCGCGCGGCGAACGGCGCGCTGCGTGCGCATCTGAGTGCGCAAAACATCGAGCTGGCCCCGCTGCTGCCGCTGGCGGGGCTGCTTCCGCAGGCCGGCCCGGGTCTGGGCGACTGGCTGGCGGGCGCCGCGCCGCGCGGCCGCATCGAGCAGCTCGACCTGCGTTGGGCCGGCGCGCAGGATTTTTCCGTCGACGGCCGCATCAAGGGCCTGGGTTTCGCCGCCGTCGGCAAGCTGCCGGGCGTCGATGCGCTGAACGCGACCGTGCGCGGCGACGCCGAGGCGATCGCGCTGGAATTGCCCTCGCAGCCCCTGACGCTGCGCTATCCGCACGTGTTCCGGCAGCCGCTGGCGTTCAACGCGCTGGACGCCACGTTGGCGCTGTGGCGCGGCGACGCCGGCTGGCATCTCGGCATCGCCGGCCTGCGGTTCGACGCGCCCGGTTATGCCGGACGGGCCGCGGGCGAGATCCGCTTCCGCCCCGGCTCGCCCAAGCCGGTGCTCGATCTGGCCGCCACGCTCAGTCGCGGCGACGTCAGTGCGGCCAAGCTGTTCTGGCCGATCAACGTCATGCCGCCCGGGGCGGTGAAGTGGCTGGACCGCGCGCTGGTCGGCGGTCAGATCGACGACGCGCGTCTGGTGTTTCGCGGCGACACCGCCGACTGGCCGTTCCGCGATCACCAGGGCCGCTTTGCCGCACGCGCGCATTTCGCCGACGTCACCCTGGCCTACAGCGACGAGTGGCCGGCGGCGCAGGGGCTGGCGGGCACCGTCCGCTTCGTCGATGACGGTCTCAGTGCCGAGGCCGACGCCGGCAGCACGCTGGGCAATCCGCTGGGCCATGCGGTGGCGCGCATTCCCGACCTCGACAACGCCGTGCTGACGCTGGCCGCGCAGGGCGAGGGCCGCAATCCGCAGCTGATGGACTTCATCCGCCGGAGCCCGGTCGGCCGCCCGCACGCCGACGTGCTGCGCGGGCTGAAGATCGGCGGCAGCGCGCGCTGGCAGTTCACGCTGGTGCTGCCGGTGCACGACGTGAAAAGCGCGGTGATCGAGGGCCAGGCTGAACTGGCCACCGCGTCGCTGGAGCAGGCCCAGTGGCAGCTGGCGATCCACGACATCGCCGGACCGCTGACGTTCGATCGCCGCGGCCTCGCCGCGACCGCGCTCAGCGCGCGCTTCCGAGGTCAACCGGCGACGCTGGCGCTGGCGATCGGCGGCGACACCGGCGATCCGGCGACCGTGCTCAAGGCGGGACTGACCGGCACCTACGACGTGCCGACCCTGATCCGCGGCTACGACGTGCTCAAGCCGTTCGCCGACATCAGCACCGGTGCCGCGCCGGTGACGCTGGGGTTGACCGTGACCGCGCCGCCCGCCGGCGGCGCGGCAACGACCACGCTGAGCGTCGATTCCGAGCTGCGGGGCATCGCCATCACCCTGCCGGCGCCGCTGGCCAAGCCGGCCGCGCAGCCGCTGCCGCTGCACCTCGCGGTCGCGCTGCCGTTCGCCGGCCACACCGTGCGCGCACAGCTGGGCAGCCTGCTGACGGCGCAGGTGCGCATTCCCGCACAGGGCGCCGCGGTGGCCGCGCTGGCGCTCGACGGCGCCGCGCTGCCGGCCTATCCCGCGGCCGGCATCAGCGTGGCCGGACACGCCGCCACGCTGGACCTCAGCGGCTGGGCCCTGCACGGCATCGGCGGCGCGCCGGGCACGCCGCGGCTGCCGCTGACGGCCAACATCAGCGCCGATGTCGCCGACGTGTTCGGACGTCCGTTCAAGAACCTCGCCCTGCAGGCCCGCACCGATGCCGCCGGCCTGCATCTGCAGGTCAGCGGACCGGCGGCGCAGGGCAAGGTCGATGTTCCGGTCGATCTGCAGCGCGCCGGCATCACCGCCAGTCTCGACCGGCTGTACTGGCCCGACGAGAGCACGATCGTCGGCCACGGCGCCGCGGCGGCGCCCGCGCCGATGGCCGGCATTGCGCCGTCGTCCGTACCGCCGCTGCACCTGCGCGTCGGCGATTTCCGTCTCGGCCAGGCGCAGTTCGGCACCGCCCGCTTCGAGAGCGTGCCCGGCGCCGGCGGCATGCGCATCGAACAGCTCGACACGCATTCGCCCAACGTGCAGATGACCGCGCGCGGCACCTGGAGCGGCAGTGCCGCGGCCAGCCGCACGGCGATGGTGATCGACTTCAGCGCCGAGGACCTGGGCCGCATGCTGGCCGCGTTCGGCTATCCCGGCCTGGTTGCCGGCGGACGCACCGTCGCGCATCTGGACGCCTCATGGCCCGGGGCGCCCTCGTCGTTCGCGTTCGCGGCGCTGGATGGCAGCCTCCGGGTCGACGTCAGCTCGGGCCGCGTGCTCGAAGTGCAGCCCGGCGTCGGCCGCCTGTTCGGGCTGCTGTCGATCGCCGAGCTGCCGCGCCGGCTGACCCTGGACTTCGGCGACGTGTTCGCCAAGGGCCTCGCCTTCGATTCCATCCGCGGCAGCTTCGCGCTTGCCGACGGCAACGCCAACACCGCGGATCTGGAGATCAAGGGACCCGCCGCCGACATCAGCGTGCGCGGCCGCACCGGTCTGCGCGCGCACGACTACGACCAGACCGTGATCGTGCACCCCAAGGTCGGCTCGACCCTGCCGATCCTCGGCGCGATCGCCGGCGGCCCGATCGGCGCCGCCGCCGGGCTGGCGATGCAGGGCCTGCTCGGCAAGGGCCTCAGCCACGCCGCCGGCACCACCTACCGCATCACCGGCAGCTGGGACCAGCCGAAGATCGTGCGCCTGCCCGATGCCGACGAGCGCAGGGCCGCCGCGGGCCGCGCCGGCATCGTCGAGCCCGCGCCGGCGGCGACTGCGCCCGCCGCGAGCGCATCGGCTGCCCCTGCCGCTGCGGCGTCCGGCGCTGCGCCCGCGCCCGCCGCATCCGGCGGTCCCGGGCAGCAGCGCTGAATCGATCCGCAGCAGACCGTGTGCCCTGATGACGAGTTTTCAGGCTCGATAGGCCAATCTAGCCAAGTTAGCCATTCAAGGCTATGATCCGGATGCGCGGGACTTGCAGCAGGCATGCGACATGAAGATCAACATCCTGGAATCGAAGAATCAGTTGTCGCAGCTGTTGCGGCGGGCTCAGGCAGGCGAGGACGTGGTCATCGCCAACCGCGGCGTTCCGGTGGCCCGGCTGGTGCCGATCACGCCGGACGAGGCCGAAGCCGGGCGCGACGTGTTGGCGTGGCTTCAGAGCCACCCGCTGCCGGCGTCGATGCGGCGCAGTCGGGCCGAGATCGAAGCTGAAATCGGGCGCGAGCGAGCGGCATGGGATTGATCTATCTCGATGCCTGCTTGCTGATCTATGCCTTCGAGGATGACGCGCTGCCCGGTCAGCGGGTGAGGGCGGCGATGGCGAGACATGCCGCGGACCGCTTCGCGATTTCGCCGCTGGTCAAGTTTGAATGCCTCGTAGGACCCATGCGCAGCGGCAACCTGCTGCTGCAGCGTCATTACCAGGAGGGGCTGCGGCAATTTCGCCTGCTCGCCATGCCCGACGAGGTGTACACGCTGGGCGCGGAGCTGCGTGCGCGGTTCGGCCTGAAGCCGGCCGATGCGCTGCATCTCGCTACTGCCCAGTTTCATCGCTGTGACGCGCTGTGGACGAATGACACGCGCCTTGCCAAGGCGGCTCATGGGCTGGCGAAGGACATGCTCCACGCATCGCCCTGAGCGGGATGCAGCGCAGCGGAATCCGGGGAGGGGGCATCGCGGTGCGATGCCCGCGCATGACGTTGTTGCGGCGCCGGTCCCGGATTGCGGCCTGCGGCCTGCATCCGGGTTGCGCGAGAAAATGAAAAAGGGCCGCGCGAGGCGGCCCTTTGGATTCACCCGTAACTGACGCGATTAGCGGCAGGAGGAGGGGAGGTACTTCGTAGCAATTGTGCCTGCTTTGCACGTCCACTGAATGCTGCCGGCTGAAGTGATTGGCGACAGATCCAGAGTCTTACCTACGATGGCAGTATTAGCTTTTGCACCGAACTGCGCATTGCCGTTCGTGCCATATTGGACCGTGATCAGGCCGTTGGTCCCGATGGTCAGGCTGCCGACATAGTTACCGCCGATGCTCGCCGGGGACGCAACACCCGCAGAGCCATTGGTCGCCGGCGGATAGCCCCTGTTGGTGTAGAACTCGGCCACGGCGGTCTTGGAGCCGTCAGCCAGCGACAGGCCTTCCGTCACCTGCGAACGCACGACATAGTCCTGGTAAGCCGGGATCGCGATCGCGGCCAGGATCGCGATGATCGCAACCACGATCATCAACTCGATCAGGGTAAAGCCCTTCTGCATCTTCATGGTGGTTCCTCGCGTTTGGTCAGCTAACCGTTTGGGTACGCCCCGAGCCTCCAAGTCCCAGGACCCTCCTAGGCAGGCCCGTATTTCCCGTCACTCCGACGGGAAACGACCCGAAGCTCGCAGTAGAAGCATGCAACCCCGATGCCATGCAGGCGCCCCGGCGCAAGTTTGCCCTCGCGCGGGGACTCGGAGTGTGCCGGAGTGCACAAAGGGCTGGCAAGCGAGGAGCGGGCGTTGCGATTTCGGCGGGCTTGCCGGACGTTTGCGGGCGTGATGGCCGCCGACCTTGCGGAGGCGTAAACAAGACCCCTGTCGCGCCGCGGCAGGGGCTGACACATCGCGTCACATTGTCGGGCGGTAGCGCGTCAGGAGCGACAGGAGGTGGGCAGGTACTTGTTGGCCACCCCGGTGCCGGCGGGCGCCTTGCAGGTCCATTGCACGCTGCCGCTGCTGTTGGTGAATATCGGCGAGAGCTGCAGGGTGGTGCTGGCGGTCAGGTTGCTGTTGGCCTTGGGACCGCCGTAGCTGACGGTAATCACGCCGCCGCTGACATTGACCTGGGTCACGTAGCTGCCCTTGATCGAGCCGGCCGATGGCAACCCCGCCGAAGTATTGTTGCCGGGGAGCCGCCCGGTATTGGAAATGAAGTCCCACACCGCCGTCTTGGCGCCCTCGCCCAGCGACAGGCCCTCGCTGACCTGCGAGCGGATCACGTAGTCCTGATAGGCCGGAATGGCGATGGCGGCCAGGATCGCGATGATCGCGACCACGATCATCAGCTCGATCAGGGTGAAGCCGGCATTGCGTGCGTTGTGCATGGTGGACACCCCCGGTACATGGAAATGTCACAGCAGGTTTCGTACCAACTGCAGCGGGAGTGCGGGTGATGGCGGTCACGGGAGGGGAAAGCAGACGCAAGTGGCCACGACGCCGGCTCGGCCCGACCCTGGCGCATCCCGGCCATGCCCGCCGAGGAGCGGTGTCATGGACTTGGGAACTTGTGTACGGTATCGTTCCGTACACGGAGAACCGTCATGACCTCTGCTACCGCCCGTCTCGATCTACGTCTGAATGCCAGCGACAAAGCGCGCATCAGCCATGCCGCCGATATGCGGGGTGTTCCGGTGTCCGTATTCGTAAGGGATGCCGTGATGCGCGAGGCCGAGAGCGTGATAACCGCGGAACAACTCGTCACCCTGTCGGCTGCTGAATCGCACCGCTTCCTGAAGGCGTTCGACGCGCCGTTCCAGCCGAATGTCCGGTTGAAGAAGGCTCTTGCTCGCGTCATCGACCCGAGCTGATCCGTGCCGTCCGTCGAGCTGCTGGACCCCGAACGCCACGATCGTGCCGGCTTTACCTGTGGCGAGCCGAGCCTTGACGCCTATCTGCGACAGCAGGCAGTCCAACACCATCGCGACGGCATTGCGACCACCCACGCGCTGGTGGACCCGGCCGCACCGGGACCGGTGTGGGGTTACTACACCCTGTCTGCGGCACAGCTGCTGCTGACTGATTTGCGCGAGGCCGATCGCCGCCGCCTGCCGCGCTATCCGGTTCCCGCCGTTCGCATGGGCCGGCTGGCCGTCGCCACCCGTGAGCAGGGCAAGGGCTGCGGTGAGTTCCTGCTGGCGCACGCCGTTGCGCGCTGCCTGGGCCTGCGCGGCCGGCTCGGTGTGCGTATGCTGCTGGTGGACGCCCTGCATGACAAGGCCGGGGGTTTCTATCGCGCCTATGGCTTCCGTGCAGCCAACGAACAGACAAGGGTGCTTTACCTGCCGCTGGGCAAGGCATGATCGACGCAGCGCAAGCTCGGAGCGCCATTTCGGCCCGAATCACGTTGGCGCCGGGACGGCCACGCTGCCGGTCCGTGCGTCGCCGCTGGCGCCACGGTTCCGGCAGCGAGCTGCCGCTGACCGTGAGCGCCGCCGCGCCGGTCTCAGGCCGCGACCATCGCCACCAGGCTGGGATGCAGCACCAGGCGGTTGCGGCCGTCGGCCTTGGCCCGGTACAGCGCCGCATCCGCGCGCTGGATCAGCTGCTCGGGCGAGTCGTCGCCGCGCACCAGGCCGGCGACGCCGATGCTGATGGTCAGCTCCAGGGGAACGTCGTCCACGCGCACGCCGAGCGCGGCCACCTGGCGGCGGATGCGTTCGCCGATCGCCACCGCGACGTCCGGACGCGCATCCGGCAGCACGACCACGAATTCCTCGCCGCCCCAGCGCGCCAGGGTGTCGCCGGCACGCAGCTGGGCGGTGATGGCCTCGGCGACCGCCTTCAGGCAGGCGTCTCCGACCAGGTGTCCGTAGCGGTCGTTGACGTCCTTGAAGTGGTCGAGATCGAGGAACAGCAGCGACAGCGGCTGCGCCGACTGGCGCGCATCGATCAGCGCGGCGGCCAGGCGCGCCAGCAGCGCGCGGCGGTTGTAGGCGCCGGTCAGCGCGTCGTGCTCGGCCAGCCGGTGCGCCTGGTCGCGCTCGCGCCGCGCGCGCAGCGTCGACAGGCCGAGGCCGACCGTCAGCACCAGGCTGGAGAACGCCAGCGTGGCGAGGTGGCCGTATTCGAGCCAGGCCGGCAGCGGCTGGCGCAGCACCAGCAGCGCGGCGACCAGCGCGGTCAGCACCGATTGCGGGATCCACGCCAGCAGGAACACGCCGGCCTCGACGCTGCCGCGCCGCCAGGCCAGCGCCACCGCGACGATCGCGGTCAGTGACGACAGCACGAACAGCGCGTTGCCCGCGTCGGCCTGCCAGCGCTGGATCCAGGCCATCGGCAGCAGCGCCGCGGTCAGCGCGAGCAGCGCGAACGGCCAGCGCAGCGCGGCCAGCAGGCGCGCCAGGCGCGGCGTCATCCGGCGCAGGTCGCAGAACGCGAGGATGAACGACAGCGCGAACGGCGCCGACACGGCCGCGGCGATCCACAGCGCGCGGATGCCGATGCGGCCCGCGAGGTCGGTGCCCGGCAGCTCGTACAGCTCGCCGCTGACGATCAGCAGGTACACCATCTGCGGCGTGATGTAGCCGAGGAAGTAACCGTACAGCCGTTCGCGCAGCGCGGCCCAGAGCGTCAGTCCCACCAGCACCATGGTGAACTGCACGCTGGTCAGCAGCGCGATCAGGCGCACGTGCCGCAGGTCCCGCACCAGGTAGTGCGTCAACGCGTCCACCGCCACGCTCAGGCGCGCCGGATTCGGGCTGGGCGGCAGGTACAGGTAGATCGGTTGGCCGGCACGCAGGTCCGCCGGCAGCTCGCGCACCAGCGAGCCGCGCGAGAAACGCGGATCGGACGCGGGTCGCGTCAGCGCCAGCGGCACCGGCCGGTAATCGGGCGGCGCGTAGACCTCGACCGTATTGAAGCGCGCACCGCGCAGCACCAGCAGCGGCGGCGAAGCGGCGCTCCAGTCGCTTGCCAGGGCCACCCGCAGCCAGCGTCCGGTCGAACGCGAGAACGGTACGGCAGCGTCGGTGGCGAGCGCGCGGAAGTCGGCGGCGCGGGCGCCGGATACCACGGCTTGCGGTGCTGCCGCCGGCCCCGCGGCATCCGCCAGCAGGGCCAGGCGGAACGCCGGGGCCGCGTGAGCGAACGCCGCCTCCGCCAGCACACCGGCGAGCAGTGTCAGCACGGCCATGATGGCGAACCGGGTTGTGCGCACGCGTACCCCCTGCGGGGCCATCCTAACGCAGCACCGACGCGGCCCCCAGTGCTGCCTGTCCACTCCGATACGGCAGCCGGCTCCGGGTCTTCCGCGAGGAGACGACCGCCGGAATATCAGGGGGTTGCCGGCCCTGCGGTTGGCCGCAGCGCCGGCCGCAGCGGCGCCAGCGTGCCGTCGCCGGGCTGCGGCGGCAGACCCAGCAGGTGCATCAGCAGCGGATAGACGTCGACGTTGGGAAACACCGGCAGCACGACGCCGGCGCGGAACGCCGGCCCGTTCGCGATGAACAAGGCATGCATGTCGGCATCGGCATTGTCGTAGCCGTGGTCGCCCAGCATGACCTTGCCGTGATGGCTTGCCAGTCCGGCGCGGGTGACGATCATCCAGCGGTCCTGCGCGAGGCAGACGATGGCCGGCACGCGCGGGTGGGTGCCGTAGTGCAGACGCGCCGGCAGCGCGCTGCGGCGCCAGCAGCGCATGTGCGCGTGCCGGCCGAGCAGGGCGCGCTCGGCGGCGCGCACATGGCCGGGTCGCGGATCGATCCCGGCCACCGCGCCGCTGCTGACGACCTCGATGTCCGCGGCCGGCAGCAGGCGGTCCAGCACCACCAGCCGCTTCGGCGAGGTCGAGGCGAAGCCGTGGTCGGAGACGATCACCTGATTGACGCGATCGAGCAGGCCGCGCTGGCGCAGTCCCGCCGTCAGCCGCGTCAGCGCGGCATCGACTTCGGCGATCGCGGCATCGACCTCGGGCGAGCGCGGGCCGTGCTCGTGCGCGGCGTGATCGACCTGATCGAAGTACAGCGTGACGAACACCGGCCGCTGCGGCGGTGGCAGATCCAGCCAGTGCAGCACGGTGTCCACGCGCTGATCGGGCGTCACCGTGCCGTCGTAGGGGCGCCAGTGATCCGGGCGCACGCCCTGGATCGCCGCCTCCGAGCCGGGCCAGAACATGGTCGCGCTGTGCAGGCCGGCGCGCTCCACGCTCACCCACACCGGCGTGGCCGCATTCCACCAGCGCGCGTCGCCGACCGCGGCGCGGTCGCTGAGCGTGAAGTGGCCCAGCGCGGGGTCGTTCATGCTGTTGGCGACGATGCCGTGGTGGTCCGGGTAGAGGCCCGTCACCAGCGTGTAGTGGTTGGGGAAGGTCAGCGTCGGAAACGACGCCTGCATGCCGATGGCGCGCACGCCGTCCGCGGCCAGCGCGTTGAGCGTGGGCGAGACGCCGCGCGTGAGGTAGTCCGGGCGAAAGCCGTCGATCGACACCAGGATCACCGGAATGCGCGCGGTGGTCGGCGTGGCGGCGGAAGCGGCGGGTACGATGGCGGCCGGCGCGGCGGCGCGAGGGGCGGGTGGCGCAGGCGGCGCGGCGGCGCAGGCGGCCAGCAGCAGGGCGATGCAGAGGGAGGCGAAACGCGGCAGGGGTTTCATCGTGTACGGGCTTCCGAAACGATCCGTGCATGATGCCGAATCTTCATGACCGCGAGGTACCGGGTGGCCGTGCCCGGTCGCGCCCCGTCGCGGCGTCGGCTACGTGTCGTCATCCGGAGGTACGCCCGGGCGGGCCTCGCGATAGGCGGCGAGTCGGCGGGCGAGGGCGCCGGGACGCTCGGCGAAGACGCGGGCGCCCAGCTCCCATGCCTGCTCCTGCAGTGCCGTGCGCTCGCCGGCGATACGGGCGGCGAGCGCGGCATTGCCGGGGCGCACGACCAGCGGCGTGCGCAGCCGCGCGAACAGCGCCAGCAGCAGCTGCAGATCGCGCTCCGCTCCCAGCAGCCGCGCGAGCCTGCGCGCCTCCCCGACCTGGGCGCCGATCACCTCGGGCCATACCGGGTGCAGCAACTCGAGTTGCAGCCGGTGCTCGCGCACCCGCTGCCGCCAGCGGTGCAGGTGGGCGGCCGGATCGCGGCGTGCGCGGCGCAGCGCGCGGGCGGCGCGTGCGTAACCTCGGCGCAGCCCGTTCAGGACGTCGGCGTCGCTGGCGTCGCCGGCCCAGGAGACGACCGCCGTGCGTGCGGCGGCGAGCAGCGCGTCGACCCGATCCAGCGTGTCGGCCTGGTGCCGGCAGGCCGCGCTGCGCCGGCGCCGCAGTCGGAGCATCAGCGCGGCGCGCGCGTTCTGCGCAAACAGCGGCGGCTGGCGTTTCGCCAGTTGTTCGACCGCCTCGATCACCGCCTGCGCATCGCGCAGCGGGGACAGCGCGGCGCCGGCATCCCGCAGGGGCCTGGCCAGCGTCGCGTACCGTTCGCCGAGCGCCGGCCGCAGCATCTGCAGGATCGCCCGCGCCCGGCGCATGGCGCGGCGCGCTTCGTGGATCGCGTCGTGCATGACCGCAGTGCGGCTGCGCAGCAGCGTCTGCGCCACATCGAGCTGTTCCAGCGCCAGGCGGCGCAACTCCTCGGCGACGGGTCGGCGGAAGTCGACTGCGAAGTCCACGCTACGCATTCCCCCTGCCGAAGATGATGGCCGAACTGGCGACGCAAACCTCGGGTCACGGCGCGCCGGCAAACAGATCGCCGCCTGCGATGCGCCGCTCCAGCGTCAGCAGGAAGCGCTTCGCCGGCAGGCCACCGCCGAAGCCGGTCAGGCTGCCGTCGCTGCCGATGACCCGGTGACAGGGCAGCACGATCGGCAGCGGGTTGCGCCCGTTCGCGGCGCCGACCGCGCGGACCGCAAGCGGGCGCTCGATACGTCGCGCCAGTTCACCATAGCTGATCGTGGCGCCGTACGGAATCCGAGCCAATTCGCGCCACACGGCGAGCTGGAACGGCGTGCCGAGCGGATGCAGCGGCAGCGTAAATACTTGCCGACGGCCGGCGAAATAGTCCTCCAGCTGCGATCGCGCGAACGCGAGCGCCGGCGTCGAGCGGACCCAGTGGGGCGACGGCGCTTCCTGGCTGCGGTCCCGCTCGAACCCTATTTCGCGCAGGCCCTCTGCGTCGGCGACCAGTCGCAGCCGGCCGACCGGACTGGGCATGTCGTCGTAATGGATCGTGTCGCGCGTCATGGGCCGGTCCCCGGGGAGGCTCGCCGCGGCTCCGGCCCGGGCGCGGCGTCGGCGGCGCTGCGCCACAGGTGCATCACCGCATACGCACGCCAGGGGCGCCAGGCTTCGGCCAGTGCCGTCAGCGCTTTCGCGCTCAGCTCCGGGCCGGCGCCTGCCGCGGCCCGGCGCAGGATCAGGTCGGCGGCGGGGAAGGCATCCGGATGGCTCAAGGCACGCATCGCCACGTAATGCGCCGTCCATTCGCCGATGCCCGGCAGCGCCACCCAGCGTTCGACGAATGCGTCCAGCGATTGTTCCGCGCGAAAGTCGATGCGGCCGTCCCGCAGTGCCTGCGCCATGCCGCGGATGGTGGCAGCGCGCGCGGCGGTGACGCCGATCTCGCGCAGGTCCGCCGCGGCCAGCCGCTCGGGCGTGGGGAACAGCCGCTCCAGCCCCGGCGCCGGCGGCGCCGCCAGCGTCTCGCCGTAGCGCTGCACGATGCGTGCGGCGAGCGTGCGCGCCGCGGCGACGCTCACCTGCTGGCCCAGCACGGCGCGCACCGCGATCTCGAAGCCGTCCCAGCCGCCCGGCAGACGCAGGCCGGGCCGTTTGCGCAGCAGCGGCTTCAGCAGGGCGCTGGAGCCCAGTGCGGCGGCGATCGCCCACGGGTCCGCATCCAGGTCGAACATGCGCCGCAGCCGCGTCACCATGCTCAGCACCTGCGCCGGCTGCGGGCAGTGCAATTCCAGTTTCAGCTCGTGCCGGCCGCCCGGCCACGTGCCGAGGCGCAGCCAGCCCGGCGCGGCGGCCGGGCCGAACGTGCGCGCATAGTCGTGCGTGCCGACCCGCTCCACGCCCGGCAGTGCGCGCGCGCGCAGGAACCCGAGCAAGGCTTCGAAATCGTACGGCGGCCGGTAGCCGAGCCGCAGCACCAGGGCATCACCCGTCGCGGTGCGCGGTTGCCGGCGCAGTTCGCGCGGCGGCATGCGGTTCGCCTGCGCGAACGCGGCATTGAAGCGGCGCAGACTGCCGAAGCCCGCCGCCAGCGCCACCTCCGTCACCGGCAGTGCGGTTTCGGTCAGCAGTTGCCTGGCGAACAACAGGCGGCGTGTGGTGTGCACCTCGATCGGGGGCACGCCGAGGTGGGCGACGAACAGCCGCCGCAGCTGGCGCGCGCCGACGCCGACACGCGCGGCCATCGCCGCCAGCGAATGTTCCGTCAGCAGGCCCGCGTCGATCAGCTTCAGCGCGCGCGCCACCACGTGCTCGCCGTGCCGCCAGGCGGCGTTGCCGGGAGCCAGTTCCGGCCGGCAGCGCAGACACGGCCGGAAGCCCGCCGCCTCGGCGGCCGCGGCGCTCGCGTAGTAGCGCACGTTCGCCGGTTTCGGCGAGGGCGCCGGGCACA
>JAJYMF010000230.1 GCA_021787175.1 Pseudomonadota bacterium
CCCTGAGCGTCAGCGAAGGGTCCAGCTTCTGGATGACAACGCAGTTGTCACCCTGAGCGTCAGCGAAGAGCCCAGCTTCTGGATGACAACGCAGTTGTCACCCTGAGCGTCAGCGAAGAGCCCAGCTTCTGGATGACAACGCAGTTGTCACCCTGAGCGTCAGCGAAGAGCCCAGCTTCTGGATGACAACGAAGTTGTCACCCTGAGCGCAGCGAAGGGTCTGGGGTCATGACAAAAGGTGAGGTACACGCAGCCCGACGCGGGAGTCGAGCGAAACCGGGCACTGCGCCGGTAGCACAGCCACAACCAGATGTTTCGCTGCGCAGACCCTTCACTGCGTTCAGGGTGACAACCCTATTGGAAAGTGGCCCGCTCGGCGCAGCCCGACGAACCCGTCGCGTCGCATGCCGGCGTCTGGCACACGCGATGCGTGCTAGGCGCCGCCGACAACGGGGCGGATAATCGGCGGTCCCCGCCCCGTCGACGCGCGCATGGACTTCCACCCCGGTCAACGCTGGATCTCCACCGCCGAGCCCGAACTCGGCCTCGGCGCCGTGCTGCGCGTCGAGGGCCGCGGGGTGCAGGTGCTGTTCGCCAAGGCCGGCGTGCTGCGCCAGTACGCGCAGGAATCGGCGCCGCTGGCGCGCGCGGAGTTCCGGCCCGGCCAGCGCGTCGCCGGCAAGGGCCGCGCCTTCCTCGTCGAGCGCGTCGAGATCCGCGACCGCCTGCTGATCTACGCCGGCGACGGCAAGGAGATGAGCGAGGGCGAGCTCGACGACGAACAGGCCGTGTCGCAGGCCGACGAGCGCTTGATCGCCGGCCGCGTGGATACGCCGGCGGCGTTCGACTTCCGCCTCGAGGCGCTCAGCCGCCGCGCCGCCGCGCGACGCTCGCCCGCCTGGGGCGTGGCTGCCGCGCGCGTGGACCTGATCCCGCATCAGCTGCGCGTCGCCGAGACTGCGATCGCGCGCCGCGCGCCGCGCCTGCTGCTGGCCGACGAGGTCGGCCTGGGCAAGACCATCGAGGCCGGTCTGATCATGGCCCGCCTGCTCGCCGCCGGACGCGCCCGGCGCGTGCTGGTGCTGCTGCCCGACAGTCTGGTGCACCAGTGGTTCATCGAGCTGCTGCGCCGCTTCAACCTCGCCTTCGCGCTGTACGACGAGGAGCGCTGCGAGGCGATCGAGATGGCCGGTGACGGCCGCAATCCGTTCGAGGACGAACAGCTGGCGATCGTGCCGCTGGGCCTGCTGGAAGGCTCCGCGCGGCGCGCGCAGCAGGCCGAGGCGGCAGGCTGGGATCTGCTGGTGGTGGACGAGGCGCACCACCTCGAATGGACGCCCGCGAGGGCCAGCCCGCGCTATGCGCTGGTCGAGCGGCTGGCGGCAACGACACCCGGCGTGATCCTGCTGACCGCCACGCCCGAGCAGCTGGGTCGCAGCGGCCACTTCGCGCGGCTGCGTCTGCTCGATCCGGCGCGCTACGCGGACCTCGACGCCTACCTGGCCGAGGCCGACGGCTACCGCGCGCTGTCGGCGCTGGCCGAGCGGCTGCCGGCGCGCGCGCCGCTGGACACCGCGCAGCGCGCCGCGCTGGCGGACCGGCTGGCCGACGATGCCGCCGCCCGCGCTGCGCTGGAGACCTATCCCGATCCGGCCGCCGCCGACGCCCTGCTCGATGCGCTGGTGGATCGCCACGGCACCGGCCGGGTGATGCTGCGCAACCGCCGCACGGCGGTGGGCGGGTTCCCGGCGCGGGTGCCGGCGATCGAGGTGGTGGATGCCGATCTCGACGAGTCGCGCCGGCAGCCGCTGCTGGCCGAGTTTCTCGCCGACGTGCACACGCCGACGCCGGCACACGCGTTCGACTACGCCGAGGACCCGCGCCTGCCGTGGCTGCTGGGTTTGCTGGAGGCGCATCCGCAGGACAAGTTCCTGCTGATCGCGCGCAGCGAGGCCAAGGTGCTGGCGCTGGAGGAAGCCCTGCGCACGCGCGCCGGCGCCGGCATCGCACGCTTCCACGAAAGCCTCAACATCGTCCAGCGCGACCGCAACGCGGCGTGGTTCGCGGCGCCTGCCGGCGCGCGCCTGCTGCTGTGTTCGGAGATCGGCTCCGAGGGCCGCAACTTCCAGTTCGCGCACCGCCTGCTGCTGTGGGATCTGCCGCTCGATCCGGATCTGCTGGAGCAGCGCATCGGACGCCTCGACCGCATCGGTCAGCGGCATCCGATCACCCTGCACCACTACGTCCTGCGCGGCACCGCGCAGCATGCGCTGGCGCGCTGGCACGCCGAGGGCGTGGACGGCCTGCGCAGCAGCCCGGCCGACGGCCGCGAACTGCTGCGGCGCTTCGGCGCCACCCTGGTCGAACTGGCCGTGGCCCACGCGCAGGGCGCCGTGGACGCCGATCAGGAGCTGGACGTGCTGATCGCCGAAACCGCCGCCGCGCACGCCGAACTGGCCGCCGCGATCGCCACCGGCCGCGACCGCCTGCTCGAACTCGCCGCCGCGCGCGTCGCGCCCGCCGAGGCGCTGCGCCACGCGCTGGCGGCCGACGACGCCGATCGCGCCCGCGACGGT
>JAJYMF010000265.1 GCA_021787175.1 Pseudomonadota bacterium
GCCGCCGCGCGCGACGAGGCTGCCGCCGCGGTGCTGGCGCGGCAATCGCGGATCCTGCATCAACTCGATGGCGCGCGCGCCGAGTATGCCCAGCGCTACGCCGCCTGGCGCCAGCTCGCGGCGGCGGCGCACGCGGCGGAGCAGCGCGCCGCGCAGGCCGAGGCGCAGCGCAGCGCGGGCCGGATCGACCGCCCCGCCGTGCTGGCCGCCCGCGCCGCCGCCGATCAGGCCGCCTTGGCGGCGGCCGACACCGAGGGCGCGGCGCTGGCCACGCTCGCGCAGCTCGAAGACGCCGTGCAGCGTCCGCTGTGGCCGGCCTCGCACCTGCCCGACGCGGCCGCGCTGGCGGCATCCATCACGACCGCGGCGCCCGCGCCGACCGGAGAAATTCATGACCGCTGAACGTTTTCGCTCGCGTCGCCCTGCGCGCGCGCCCTTGCTGCTGGCCGTTCTGCTGGCCGTGCTGCCGGTCGCGCCCGCGTGGGCCGCGCCGCCCGGCGTGCGCGTGGCGCCCGCCGAGCTCGCCGCCAACGGCGTGGTACTGGCGCCCCTGGCGGCCGTGCGCGAGGCGCCGCAGATCGAAGGCCTGGCCAGCGTGCGCGATCCCGCGCCGCTGCTGGCCAGCGCCGCCCGACTCGCCGCCGCGCGCGCGCAGGCCGCCGCCGCCACCGCCGAGGCCGCCGCAGCCGGCGCCGAGGCCGCGCGGCTGGAGTCGCTTTATCGGCATGGCGAAAACGCCGCCCTGCGCGATGTGCAGACCGCGCGCGCGCAGGCCGCCGCCGCCGCCGCCCGCCGCACCGCGGCGGTCGCGCAGTTCGCGGCGGCCCGCGCGGCGGCCCGCGCGCAGTGGGGCACGGCGCTGACCGCGCTGGCCCTGCGCGGTCCGCAGGCGCTGGCCGACTTCGCCGAGGGTCGCGTGGCCTTGATCGAGCTGGCGCTACCGCCGGGCACGCGTATGCCGGCGCCGCACACGATTTCATTGCAGCCATCGGGGATGGCCGCGATGCCCGCCGACCTGCTCGGTCCGGCGCCGCGGACGGATGCGGTGGTGCAGGGGCCGACCTGGTACTACCGCGTCGCGGTGAACGCCGCGCGCGCCGGCGCGCTGCGCATCGGGGCGCGCTTCGCCGCAGCCGTGACCGAACCGGGTGCCGCAGTGAGCGGCGTGCGCGTGCCCGCGGCCGCGGTGATCTGGTACGCGGGTCAGCCCTGGGTCTACGTCGAGACCGCGCCCGGCGACTTTCGCCGTCAGCCGCTGCCGGAGTCGGCCCGTGGCGCCGGGGGCTGGTTCGTCAGTGCCGGCCTGCACCCCGGTCAGCACGTGGTGGTGCACGGCGGCGAGCTGCTGCTGTCGCAGGAACTGAAGCCGCCCGCGGGCGCCAGGCCAGCCGGAGGCGACGATGACTGAGCGCGCGCCGGACGCGGCGCGTGGCGGCGTGCTGAACGCGATCCTCGCGCTCAGCGTGCGCCATCGCGGCGCGATGATCGCATTGGCCGTGCTGTTCACCGGCTATGGTCTGCTGGCGTTCGGCCGCGCGCGGCTGGACGTGTTTCCCGAGTTCGCGCCGCCGCAGGCGATCGTGCAGACCGAGGCGCCGGGCCTCTCGCCCGGACAGGTCGAGGCGCTGGTCACGCAGCCGCTGGAGAACGCGCTGGGCGGCGCCGGCGAGCTGGCCGGCACGCGCTCGAAGTCGATCCAGGGCCTGTCGATGATCACGCTCACCTTTCGTGCCGGCGCCGATCTGGCGCGCGTGCGCCAGAGCGTGACCGAGCGCCTCGCCGCGGCCACCAGCCAGCTGCCATCCGGCGTCGCGGCGCCGGTCCTGCTGCCGCTGTCGTCCGCGGCCGGCATCGTGCTGACGGTCGGCATCACCTCGCCGAAGCTGACGCCGATGCAGCTGCGCACGCTGGCCGACTGGACGCTGAAGCCGCAGATCCTCGCCGTGCCCGGCGTGTCCGACGTCAACGTGTTCGGCGGTGAGCTCAAACAGATCCAGATCCAGGTGCGCCCGTCGGCGCTGGCGCGCTACGGCCTGTCGTTTCCCGAGGTGATCGCCGCGGCGCGCAAGGCCACCGCGAGCGTCGGCGCCGGCTTCGTCGAGAACGCCGAGCAGCGCATCGTGCTGACGCCCGCCGGCGTGCCGCGCACCGCGGCGGCGATCGGCGCCACCGTGCTGCGCGCGCGCGACGGCCAGGTGCTGCGACTGGCCGACGTCGCCACGGTCAGCGACGGCGCCGCGCCCGCCGCGGGCGCCGCTGCGATCATGGGCAAGCCCGGCGTGATGCTGGTGGTGGACGAGCAGTACGGCGCCGACACGCTCAAGTTGACGCGCGCTCTGGACGTCCGCCTGGCGCAGCTGAAACCCGCGCTGGCGGCGCAGGGCGTGACGCTGTATCCGGCGCTGTTCCGCCCGGCCAACTTCATCGATGCCGCGCTCGGCCACCTGCGCGATGCGCTGCTGATCGGCGCGGTGCTGGTGCTGGCGGTGCTGTTTCTGTTCCTGCGCGATGCGCGCGCCGCACTGATCTCGGCGCTGGCGATCCCGCTGTCGCTGCTGGCCGCGGTGGTGGTGCTGGAGCATCTCGGCTTCGGCCTCAACACCATGACCCTGGGCGGGCTGGCGATCGCCATCGGCGAGGTGGTGGACGACGCCATCATCGACGTCGAGAACATCGCCCGGCGCCTGCGCGAGAACCGCGTGCTCGCCGCGCCGCGCGCGACCGCGCGGGTGGTGCTGGACGCCGCGCTGGAGGTACGCGGCGCGGTGGTCTACGCCAGCTTCATTGTCGCCCTGGTGTTCACACCGGTGCTGGCGCTCTCGGGCGTGGCCGGGCGATTGTTCGCGCCGCTGGGGTTGGCCTACATCGCCGCGATCCTGGCCTCGCTGGGCGTGGCGCTGACCCTGACGCCGGCGCTGGCCTGCGTGCTGCTGGGCCGCGAGCACGATACGGTCGAGCCGCGCCTGCAGACCCGCCTGAAGCAACGTTACACGGGCCTGCTGGCGCGCATCGAGGACCGCCCGCGCGCGGTGCTGCTGGCCGTCGTGCTGCTGTGCGTCGCCGGCCTCGCCGCGCTGCCCCTGCTCAAGAGTTCCTTCCTGCCGCAGCTGCGCGAGGGCCACTACATCGTGCACATGCGCCTCGCGCCGGGCGCCTCGCTGGACGCCTCGCAGGCGCTGGGCATGCACGTCACCGCCGCATTGCTGAAGATTCCCGGCATCCGTTCGGTCGCGCAGCGCACCGGCCGCGCCACGCGCATCGCCGATCCCTCGCCGATCTTCGCCAACGAGTTCGAGGTCGATCTCGATCCGCTGTCCGGCCCCGGCCAGCAGCGTGTACTCGACGCCATCCACAAGGCACTGGCGCGGTTCACCGGTGCCAGCTTCGGCGTCAACACGTTTCTGACCGAGCGCATCCACGAAACCATGTCCGGTTTCACCGCGCCGGTGGCGGTGGACATCTACGGCAACGATCTCGACGTGCTCGACCGCAAGGCCGCCGAGGTGGCCGCGGTGCTCAGCCGCCTCAAGGGCGCGCGCAACGTCACCGTGCAGGCACCGCAGGGCGAGCCGCAGCTGTCGATCCGGCTGCGCCCGCAGGCGCTGGCCCGCTGGGGCATCGCGCCGGCGACCGTGCTCGACACCCTGCAGACGGCTTACTCCGGCACGACGGTGGGGCAGGTGCTGCAGGGCAGCCAGCGCTTCGACGTCAGCGTGATCCTGCCGCCCGCGCTGCGCCGCGATCCGGCGACCGTGGGCGCGCTGCCGATCACCGCGCCCGACGGCCGCGAGCTGCCGCTGTCCGATCTGGCCGATCTGCGCATGACCGACGGTCGCTTTCTGATCCTGCACGAGGACGGGCTGCGCGTGCAGACGGTGACGACCGGTTTGTCGGGCGTAACCGCGGGCGCCTTCGTGGCGCGCGCCAAGACCGCGCTGGCGCGGGACGTGCACTGGCCGCCGGGCGTCTATCCCGTCTACACCGGCGATGCCGCCGCCGCCGCGACCGCGCTGCACGAACTGCTGGCGCATACCGCGCTGGCGGGTGCCGGCGTCGTTCTGCTGCTGACCCTGGCCCTGCGCCGGCGCCGACCGGTGCTGCTGGTGCTGCTCAACCTGCCGTTCGCGCTGCTGGGTGGCGTGGCGGTGGCGCTGCTCACCGGCGGCACGTTGACGCTGGGCGGCCTGGTCGGCTTCGTCACCCTGTTCGGCATCAGCGTGCGCAATGCGCTGATGCTGATCGGCCACTACCGCGAGCTGGTGCAGCGCGAAGGCTATGCCTGGAATGCGGCCACCGCGCAGCGCGGCGCCGCCGAGCGCCTGGTGCCGATCCTGATGACCGCGCTGGTCACCGCGCTGGGCCTCGCGCCGCTGGCGTTCACTGCCGGCGCGCCCGGCAACGAGATCGAGGGTCCGATGGCGGCGGTGATCCTGGGCGGTCTGATCACCTCGACCGCGCTCAACCTGCTGGTGCTGCCGACCCTGGCGGCGCGCTTCCTGCGCCCGTCCGATCTGGCTGCGGATGCGGAAGCTTGATTGAAGCCGGGGCCCGGGACCCGGGGCGAGCCGGGAGGTGACGCGCGCTGCCTTGACTGCGCGTGCAGGATTGCACGCGCGAACGGCGCAGCCGGCCCGAAGGGCGAGCGCCAGGATGGCGCGGGTCAGGGCAGCGCGCGCCGGCGAGCGCTCGGTCAAGGAAGGCCGGGCAGGCGTCACGCACCAGGGATGGCAAGGGATGACAACCAGCACGAATGGTCATCGCGCCATTCCTTGTCACCGTGTCCTTCCTTGTCACCGTGTCCTTCCTTGCCACCGCGTCCTTCCTTGCCACCCCACCCTTCTTTGTCATCCTGAGGCCGAAGGCCGAAGGATTTGACTGGCGACGGGCGCCCTGCCGCATGGCCGGCGGGGGTGACCCGGCAGGCCAGACGCTTCGCTGCGCTCAGCACGACCAACGCGACCAAAGGGAGTCCCTTTTCGGGACGACCGCAGGAAGTCCAGCGGAGAAGTCCCCAAGGGATGACAAGACAGTTGCTGAGCACAGCGAAGGGTCTGGCGCCTGCACCGCGATCGCTGCGGCTTGCGTTATGACATCGGCGAGTTGAACCCCCGGCGCGAGGACCGCTAGTCTCCGCCCACGCCGTGCGCGGTTGCGGTCGTCGAGGGAACGGGCATGAAGCGAAGCACGCGCGTCGCGCTGGGGCTGGTGGTCGCGGTGCTGATCCTCGGTGGCCAGTGGCTGGTCAAGCACACCCGTGAACACGGCGCGACCAACAGCGCATCCGCCGTGCCGGCTTACCATCTCGGCACGCTGGACTTCACGCCCTGCGACCTCAAGCAGCCGCTGTCGGGCGCGACCACCGCGGCCTGGTGCGCGCCGTTTCGCGTGCCGGAGAACCGGGCCGCGCCGGGCGGCCGCCGGATCGCGCTGCGACTGGCGCTGATCCGCAGCAAGGCGGCGCAGCCCGAACCCGATCCGGTGGTGTTCATCGCCGGCGGACCCGGGCAGTCGGCGATCGACAGCTATCCGCAGGTGGCGCCGGCGCTGGCGCCCTTGCTGCAGCATCGCAACATCGTGCTGCTCGACCAGCGCGGTACCGGCGGCTCCAACGCGCTGGAGTGCCCGCGAGCCGACAAGGCCGTCGAGGCACGCGCGCCGCAGCCCGGTTTCGACGCCGCGCAGGTCGAGGCCGACACCCGTGCCTGTCTGGCCGAGGTCGAGCAAAAAGCCGATCCGCGCTACTACACGACGACCGACGCGGTGTACGACCTGATCGCGCTGCGCAAGGCGCTGGGCGATCCGCGCTTCAATCTGGTCGGCGTGTCCTACGGCACCCGCGTCGCCCAGCAGTACGCGCTGCGCGACCCCGGCGGCGTGCGCAGCATGGTCCTCGACAGCGTGGTCCCCGACACCCTGGTGCTGGGCCAGGACTTCGCGCGCAACCTCGACGCCGCGCTCAAGGCCGACTTCGCGCTGTGCACCGGTACGCCGGCCTGCGCCAAGGCGTTCGGCGATCCCTGGGCGGCGCTGCTGCAACTGCGCGACAAGCTGAAGGCGGCGCCGCCCATGGTGAGTTTCCCCGATCCGGCGACGTTCGCGCCGACCACGCGCGCGCTGACCGCCGAGCGCCTGATCGGCACCGTGCGTCTGTTCGCCTACTCGCTGGTGACCGCCGCGCTGCTGCCGCTGACCATTCACGCCGCGCTGGCCGGCGACTATGCCCCGCTGCTGGGGCAGAGCGCGCTGATCCACCGCGAGCTGGGGGGATCGATCAACGGTGCGATGGAGCTGTCGGTGGTGTGCAGCGAGGACGCCGCCCTGCTCAAGCCCGACCCGCGCGACGCCGGCACCCTGCTCGGCGCGCTGTTCCAGCAGCAGCTGGGCGCGCAGTGCGCGGTATGGCCGCACGGTACGATGCCGGCCGATTTCCATGCGCCGCTGGAAACGGCGACGCCGGTGCTGATCCTCGAGGGCCAGTACGACCCGGTGACGCCGCCGCGCTACGGCGAGTCGGTGCTCAAGGGTCTGACCGACGGTCGCCTGCTGATCGCCAAGGGGCAGGGCCACAGCGTGATCGGCGCCGGCTGCATGCCGCGGCTGGTGGCGCGTTTCGTCAAGGATCTCCAACCGAAGACGCTGGACGCGCAGTGCCTGGATGCGCTGGGTCCGACGCCGCCGTTCGTCAACTTCAGCGGGGCCACGCCATGATCGAGGTGCAGAACCTGCACAAGAGCTTCGGCGCGGTGAAGGCGGTCGAGGACGTCAGCTTCAGCGCGCGCGACGGCGAGATCACCGGCCTGCTCGGGCCCAACGGCGCCGGCAAGACCACCACGCTGCGCATGCTCTACACGCTGATGAAACCGGAACGCGGACACGTGCTGGTCGACGGCCGCGACGCCGCCAGCGATCCGCTCGGCGTGCGCCGCGCGCTGGGCGTGCTGCCGGACGCGCGCGGCCTGTACAAGCGCCTGACCGCGCGCGAGAACATCGAATACTTCGGCCGCCTGCACGGCCTCGACGAGGCGACGCTGCGCCGGCGCTGCGACGCCCTGATCGCTGCGCTGGACATGGCCGCGATCGCCGGCCGCCGCACCGAGGGCTTCTCGCAGGGCGAGCGCGTCAAGACCGCGATCGCGCGCGCGCTGGTGCACGACCCGAAGAACCTGATCCTCGACGAGCCCACCAACGGCCTCGACGTGATGGCGACGCGGGCGATGCGCGAGTTCCTGTTCGGGCTGCGCGCCGAGGGCCGTTGCGTGCTGTTCTCCAGCCACATCATGCAGGAGGTGGTGGCGCTGTGCGATCGCGTGGTGGTGATCGCGCATGGCCGCGTGGTTGCCGACGCCGCGCCGCAGGCGCTGCGCGAGCAGACCGGCGCGGCCAGTCTCGAGGACGCCTTCGTGCAGATCATCGGCCGCAGCGAAATCCGCGCGGCCTGACCGCAACGCTTCCGGAGCAACCCATGCACGCCGCCCTGACCGTGTTCCTCAAGGAAGTGCGCGAGAACCTGCGCGACCGCCGCACCCTGGTCAACGCGCTGCTGACCGGACCGCTGCTGGCGCCGGTGCTGTTCGTGGCGCTGATCAACGTGCAGCTGCACATCGAACTGGACAAGGCCGGCAAGCCGCTGCCGGTGCCGGTGGTCGGCGCCGCCAACGCGCCCAACCTGGTCGCGGCACTGGTGCAGATGGGCATGGTGGTCAAGCCGGCGCCGCGCGATCCCGAAGCCGCGGTGCGCCAGCAGAAGGCCGACGTGGTGTTGCGCATCCCGGCCGGCTACGCCGCGCACTGGAGCAGGGGCGAGCCGGCCGAGGTCGAGCTGATCTACGACTCCTCGCGCCGCGACACCCACGAGGACGTCAGCCGCCTGCGCGACATGGTCAAGCGCTACGCGAAGATCGTCGGCGCGCAGCGCCTGCTGGTGCGCGGCCTGTCGCCGGCGCTGGCGCGGCCGCTGGTCGCCGCCGACCGCGACCAGGCCACGCCGCAGGCGCGCGGCGCGCTGATCTTCTCGATGCTGCCCTACTTTTTCGTGCTGACCGCGTTTCTCGGCGGCATGTATCTCGCCATCGACACCACCGCCGGCGAGCGCGAGCGGCAGTCGCTGGAACCGCTGTTCGCGAACCCGGTGCCGCGCCGGCGCATCCTGCTGGGCAAGCTGGGCGCGACCACCGCGTTCGCGCTGGTCAGCCTGGCGCTGAGCGTCGTCGCGTTCGCCATCGCCGGCCGCTTCATCGACACCAGCCGGCTGGACATGGTGCTGGACCTCGGCGCGCACTTCGCGACCTTCGTGCTGCTGCTGATGCTGCCCTTGGTGCTGCTGCTGGCGGCGCTGCAGACCCTGGTCGCGGCCTTCGCCAAGAGCTACCGCGAGGCGCAGACCTATCTCTCGCTGCTGATGTTCGTGCCGGTGCTGCCGTCGGTCCTGCTGATCGTGGTGCCGGTCAAGGCGCAGCTGTGGATGTATGCCGTGCCGCTGCTCGGCCAGCAGCTGGGCATCATGCAGCTGGTGCGCGGCGAGGCGCTGGGCGCGGCGCCGGTCGCGGCCTGCCTGGCCGGCACCGCGCTGGCGGCGCTGCTGGCGATCCTGGCCACGATGCGGGTGTACGCCTCGGAGCGGCTGGCGATTTCGGGCTGAGAACCCGTGCATCCGCCTGCCGCGCGGGCCGCTCGCAACGATGGCAGTCCAAGCTCTGAAAGCCGGCAGCTATTTCGCCGTCGCTGCGCAATCGCCCGTGCGTACACCGGTCGTGTGCACATCGATCACGCTGTCCGGCACTGCCACCGGCAGGCCGCTGATAGTCTGATGCACGGTGCCGTCGATCGTCACCCTGGTCTGCTCGTCGGCTGGCGTGATGAGGAAATTCTCGCGCATCGTCGAGGTCATGCCGGCCTGCCCTTGAACGGTGCAGGTCATGGTGCTGTGGAAGGCCTTGCCGACGGCGGTCAGCGTCGGTTTGTCGCACTGCACGCCGGGCGTGGCGGGCATCGCCGTGGGCAGTTGCGCGTCGCTGGCGGTGACACAGACGTCCCAGTCCTTGTGCAGATCGCCCGCCGCCATCACGCCCGAGCGGTAATGGATGTCGGCGTGGTAATGCCACTCGCCCGGTTGCAGCGTCGAAGTGGCAGCACGCACGTCGGCAAGTGACGCCATCACGGTCAGGCCCAGCAACAGCAGCGGTGCAGGATGGAGCATGCGGCTCATGACGGGACTCTCCGGTGGTCGGTGAACGGAGCAAACAGATCGCCGCCCCATTGTGCCGGCTTGCCGTTTCAGAAAGTTCGAGCGGGTGGCAACGCAAACCGTTGCGCTCGGGTACCGTTCAGGCGAGATGCCCCAGCACCGCCGCGGCCACCGCGTCCGGCATATCGAGCTGCAGATGATGTCCGCCGGCGAGGTGCCGGATGTGCAGATCCGCAACATACGCGGCGCGCGCGGCGATCATCGCGGCGGGCAGGTACGACGTCTCGGGGACGGCGAGCAGCAGCAGGGTCGGCGCGGCCAGTCCGGTCAGCAAGGTGCGCACCTGCGCTTCGGCGAGCCGCACCGGCGAGGTCAGCGTGAGTCGGGGATCGCTGGACCAGATCCAGCCGCCGGCGACCGCGCGCACGCCGCGCTCGACGATCGGCCGCGCGGCCCCGGCATCCAGTCCGCCGGCGGCCACCCGCGTCGCGATGGCGGCGTCGAGGTCGGCGAACACGCGCAGGCGTTTGTCGGCGGATCCGGCGCGCGCCACGTATGCACTGCGGAAGCGCTCCAGCGTGCGGCTGCCGTCGTCGGCCAGCGGGCCCAGCGCCTCGATCAGCGCAAGCCGGCCCACGCGCCCGGGCGCGGCCACGGCGACGAGGCTGGCGATCGCGCCGCCCAGCGAGTGTCCCAGCAGATCGAAGCGCTGCAGGCCCAGCACCTCGGCGGCGGACAGCACCGCATCCACAGAGTCGACGAAGTGATAGTGCGCCCCGGCCGGCAGGTGCGCGGAGCGGCCGTGCCCGGGCAGGTCCAGGGCGATGACGTGACGCTGCCGCGCCAGCCGCGGCGCCAGCCGATCGAAGCTGCCGGCGTTGTCCAGCCAGCCGTGCAGGGCCAGCAGCGGCGGCAGGGCGGGATCGCCCCATATGCGCGCGGCAAGGCGCAGATTCGGCAGGTCGATCACCCGCTCGCGCGGGGCGACCGGTTCAGCGGTCATCCCGCAGCGCCTCGGCGCGTGTCCGGGCCGCCGCCTGCGCCGCCGTCGTTGCGGCGGCGGCGTAGCCGGGCGCGGCCTCGGGCCAGCCGCCGAGATGGCGCAGGATCAGGCCGGTCATGGCGTTCACCTGCGCGGCGCTGTCGTTGAGCGCCGGGATGTAGTGCAGCGCCTCGCCGCCGGCGGCGAGGAAATCGGCGCGGCCGCGCAGGGCGATCTCTTCCAGTGTTTCCAGGCAGTCGACGGCGAAGCCGGGGCACAGCACATCGACGCGCCGGATGCCCTGGGCGGGCAGCGCCTTGAGCGTGGCGTCGGTGGCCGGCTCCAGCCAGCGCTCGCGGCCGACGCGCGACTGGAAACTGATGATCATCTGCTCCGGCATCAGCCGCAGCCGTTCGCGCAGCAGGCGCGCGGTCGCCATGCACTGGCAGTGATACGGGTCGCCGGCAAGAAAATAGCGGCGCGGGATGCCGTGGAAGCTGAGCAGCAGGCGATCGCCGCGGCCCCGCGTCGCCCAGTGCGCCTCGACGCTGGTGGCCAATGCCTCGATGTGCGCCGGATCGGCGTGGTAGTCGTTGACGATGCGCAGCTCCGGCGGCCAGCGCAGTGCCTTAATGGCATCGGCGACGGCATCCAGCACGCTGCCGGTCGAGGTCGCCGAGTACTGCGGATACAGCGGCAGCACCAGCAGCCGGCGCACGCCGGTGCGCTGCAGGATCTCGATGCGTTCGCGCACGCTCGGTGCGCCGTAGCGCATCGCCAGATCGACCCGCACCGGCCCCGGCGCGCGCTGCGCCAGCGACGCCTGCAGGGCCCGCGCCAGCGCCTCGCTGCCGCTGCGCAGCGGCGATCCGGCAGCGGTCCAGATGCTGGCGTAGGCATGCGCCGAGCGGCGCGGCCGCACGCGCAGGATCACGCCGTGCAGGACCGGCCACCACAGCCAGCGCGGGTATTCGATCACCCGCGGATCGGACAGGAACTCGGCCAGATAGCGGCGCACGGCGGCGGGCGCGGGTGTCGTCGGCGTGCCCAGATTGACCAGCAGCACGCCGGCCTGCGGCGCGGCATCATGGGCGTAGCCGGCAAGGCCTGCGTAGTGCGAGGATCGGGGCATGGCAGCGCTGCGGTCGAGGTGCCGGCAGTCTGCCACAGGCCATCGCGAAGCCCGCGTTCATGCGCGGTTGCGCGCCCCGGCCTAGCCTCGCCGCATTCGACCCAAGGAGTCCGCCATGCGAATCCTGCAACGCCGCCTCATCGCCCTCGCTGCCGCGCTGACCCTGCTGCCGCTTGCGGCGCAGGCGCAGCAGGCGGCCGCCAGCGTGGCCGCGCCGTCCAGCACCAGCGCCAGCACCGTGCCCGGCGCCGGCCGCGACATGCAGCGCGTCGATCAGGCCAACCGCGTGCTGAAGGAAATCATGATGGCGCCCGACAGCGGCATCCCGCAGTCGCTGATGCAGGACGCGCATGCGATCGCGGTGATCCCCGGCGTGATCAAGGCCGGCTTCATCCTCGGCGGCCGTTACGGCGAGGGCCTGGTGGCGATCAAGACGCCGCAGGGCACGTGGTCCAACCCCGCCTTTGTCAGCATCACCGGCGCCAGCCTCGGTTTCCAGGCCGGCGTGTCGTCCACCGACATCATCCTGGTGTTCCGCAGCGAGCGCGGCGTCGACCGCCTGGTGCACGGCGAGTTCACCCTCGGCGCCGATCTCGGCGTGGCCGCCGGCCCGGTCGGGCGCTATGCCAATGCCTCCACCAACGGCGAGCTGAGCGCCGAGATCTACTCCTATTCGCGCTCGCGCGGCCTGTTCGCCGGCGTCGCCCTGGACGGTGCGCGCATCGGCATCGACGATTCCGCCGACCAGCGCGTGTACGGCAAGGACATCACCGCGCGGCGCATTTTCGAGGGCCAGGTCAACCAGGTGCCGCAACCGGTCGTTGATTTCAGGGACCGGCTCGAGGAGTACACTCAAAAATGACCGTTTTGCCGGCCGGCGCACCGCGCGCCGCGGCTCTGTGAGGTGAGGTATGGGTTTCGACAGCATCTGGCATTGGCTGATCGTGCTCGTGATCGTGCTGCTGATCTTCGGCACCGGCAAGTTGCGCAACGCCGGCAGTGACATCGGTGCGGCCATTCGCAACTTCAAGAAAGGCATGCACGAAGGCGACGAGGACGCCAAGGCCAAGACCGTCGAGCAGCTGAAGGCCGATCCGCCGGCCGCCGCCGCCAAGAGCCCCAGCGAGTCGCGCGACCGCGCTCCCTGAGTCCCCGTGTTCGGCATCGACTTCAACGAGCTGCTGCTGATCGCGGTGGTGGCGCTGGTGGCGCTCGGCCCCGAGCGCCTGCCGGGGGCCGCGCGCACCGCCGGCGCGCTGGCGCGGCGCGCGCGCCATGCCTGGGCCAACGTGCAGAGCGAGGTCGAGCGCGAGCTCGAGGCCGAATCGCTCCGGCACGAGATCGGCGGTGCGGTCGCCAGCTTTCGCGCCGCTGCCGAGCCTCTGGCCGCGCAGGCGCGCGCCGCGGCGTCCGAACTGGCCGACAGCGGTCGGCAGGCGATCGGCGAATGGCGCACGGCAGCTTCCGCTGCCACCACCGACACGGGTCAAGCCGCAACGGCCCGCATCGGCGTGCCAGCGGCAGGCGCCTCAGCTGCAGTGACCGACCCGGCGGCGGCTGCGGACAGCCGCGCGGGCGCCCAGGCGGCGCTGGCCGCCGCCTTGCGCGAACTGGCCGATGCCTTGACGCTGCAGCCGTTGCCGGGCGCCTCGGCCGGCGACGAATTGCGCGCGGCGGCGGCCGGATTGCGCGATGCCGCGCAGCATCTGTCCGCGCTCAAACCTGCCGCCCGCGACGAGGCCGCGCATGACCGCGACACCGCCGCCTGATCCCGCCGAGGCCGAGCAGGGCTTTCTCGGTCATCTGCTCGAGCTGCGTTCGCGGCTGCTGAAGGCGATCGTCGCGGTGCTGCTGGTGCTGCTGGCGCTGCTGCCGTTTGCCGAGAAGCTCTACGCCTGGCTGGCGCGGCCGCTGATCGAGCGCCTGCCGCAGGGCTCGCACATGATCGCGATCGAGGTCGCCAGCCCGTTCCTGACGCCGGTCAAGCTCGCCTTCGTCACGGCGGTTTTCGTGGCGATGCCGGTGGTGCTGTACCAGATCTGGGCTTTCGTCAGTCCCGGCCTGTACCGCCACGAGAAGCGCCTGGCCCTGCCGCTGCTGGTCTCGGCGGTGCTGCTGTTCTACGTCGGCTGCGCATTTGCCTATTTTCTGGTGCTGCCGGCGGCGTTCCACTTTCTCACCCTGATCACCCCGGCCGGGGTGTCGATGATGACCGACATCGGCAAGTACCTCGACTTCGTGCTGACGATGTTCTTCGCCTTCGGTCTGTGCTTCGAGGTGCCGGTGGCGGTGGTGCTGCTGGTGGCGCTGGGCGTGGTGACGCCGGACAGGCTGCGCCGTGCGCGCCGTTACGTGGTCGTCGGCGCCTTCGTGGTCGCCGCGGTGCTGAGTCCGCCCGACGTCATGTCGCAGATCCTGCTCGCGGTGCCGATGATCCTGCTCTACGAGATCGGCGTGCTCGCCGCCGCGGCGCTGGTGCGCGACCGCGAAGCGCGGCGCGCGGCCGGTTCGCGCGTCGACTGATACCCCGTTGCTTTCAATCATCTCCACGCCGGGCAGCCCGGATGGAGCCCCGTGGGGGACGGAATCCGGGGCCCGATGCCGCCTCAATCCCGGATTCCACTGCGCGGCATCCGGGCTACGCGGTTTTCGTGTCCTGATCGCGAACGGGTATGCGGGCGCTCAGGCGGGCGCCGGCTGCGGCGCGTCCGGCTGCGCCTCGGGCGCGGCCTGACGGAACGCCTCCAGCTCCATGCAGGCGGCGTGAATGCGGCGCAGCTGGGGCCAGGGCGACAGGTCCACGCCCCAGCGCTGCGCGCTGTAGATCTGCGGCACCAGGCAGAGATCGGCCAGCCCCGGCGAGTCGGCTTCACAGAACACGCCGGTCGAGGGGCTGTCGGTCAGCAGCTGCTCGAACGCGGTCAGGCCGGCGCTGATCCAGTGCCGCATCCAGCGCTCGCGCTCGACCTCGGGCGTGTTGAATTCGCGGTCGAGATACTTCAGCACGCGCTGGTTGCCCAGCGGGTGGATGTCGCAGGCGATCAGCTGTGCCAGCGCGCGCACCCGCGCCCGCGCCCGCGCCGTCACCGGCAGCAGCTTGGCCTCGCCCTCGTAGGCTTCGTCCAGATACTCGGCGATCGCCAGCGATTGCCGGATCACGCGGTCGCCGTCCAGCAGCACGGGCAGCAGGCCCTGCGGGTTGAGCTCGAGGTAGGCCGGCGCATGCTGCTCGCCGCCGTCCTTGAGCAGGTTGACGCAGCGCAACTCGTAGGCCAGGCCCTTGAGGTTGAGCGCGATGCGCACGCGATAGGCCGCACTCGAGCGCCAGTAGCTGTAGAGCACCAAGCCGCCTTTCATGGGACGCCTCCGCCGGATCCGTGCCCCAGCCTGCGCGCGCGCCGCCCCGG
>JAJYMF010000216.1 GCA_021787175.1 Pseudomonadota bacterium
GCCGCGGCGCAGCGCGTCATCATCCATCGCCGGCAGGTCGTCGTGCACCAGCGAGTAGGCGTGGATGATCTCGACCGCACAGACCGGCGCGTCCAGTCGTGCCAGCGGCGCGCCCAGCGCCTGCCCGCTGGCGTAGGTCAGCAGCGGGCGCAGGCGCTTGCCGCCGCCCAGCACGGCATAGCGCATCGCGCGGTGCAGTTCGGCCGGCGGTTGCTGCGCGGCCGGCAGCGCGCGGTCGAGGGCCTGCTCGGCGCGCGCACCGAAGGCGGCGAGCGCGGGGCTCAACTCGGGAGGACTCGACTCGGGGCTGCTCAAATCAGGGTGGATCGGCGGCAAACGGTTCGGCGCCGTCGGGAGCTTCGGGGTCGAGCAGCTTGCGCACGCGCAGTTCGGCCTGGTCGAGCGCGCCCTGGCATTGCCGGTACAGGGCCACGCCGCGCTCGAAGGCGGCCAGCGAATCGTCGAGGCTCATGTCGCCGTGCTCCATGCGCGCGACCAGCTGTTCGAGTTCGTCCAGCGACTGCTCGAAGGCGGCGACGGCGGGCTGGGGTGCGGGCGCGGCGGCGGTCTTGGCCATGGCCGCGAACGCTAGCGCAGCGGCCCCGCGGACGCAATCGCCGGCGGGTCGGCACGGCCGCCGGGCAGCCAGCGCGGGCGGGCGCCGAGCCGCGCGAACAGCGCGGCGCCGGCGTCCGTGCAGGCCAGGTCCGCCACCGCCAGCAGGTGGCCGTCGGCATCCTCGATCAGCGGACAGCGGCCGCGCCGCCACGGCGGGACGCCCCGCTGCTGGAACAGGTCGTGCAGCGTGCGCGTGTGCGGGTCGCTCGCGGGCTGCAGGTGCTCGCCGGCGCGGCGCTGGCGCACGCGCAACGGCGGGTCGAGGACAAGGGATCGCGGCTGCAACTCGATCCTGCCGCCGCCGGGCAGCGCCAGCGGCGCGCCGTTCCAGTCCAGTTTCCAGCCGTCCGGCGGATCGAGGGCGATCGGCAGCGCATACAACCGGCCGCGCCACGCGCGCACCTCGGCGCCGGGCCACGCCACGCGCGGCACGCGGTCGCTGCGCGCGGTGGCGAGCTGGTGCTCCAGCGTGGCGCGCTGCGTTCGCGTCGGCGCCGGCAGATCCTGCGCATGCAGCCAGCGTTCCAGCACCCGTCCGCGCAGCGCGGCCGGCAGCGCGCACCAGCCGCGCGCATCGAGGCTGGTCGCATCGAAATCTGCCGTATCGAGACCTGCCGCGGTGTCGGACTGCAGCGCGGCCAGCGCGGCCGTGGCCTCGGCTTCGAGGTGCGCGGCGGCGTCGCGGCAGAGCGCGGCGCTGGCCGCCAGCGCCTGCGCCGGGTCCGGCCAGTGCCGGGCCAGCTGCGGCAGGATCGTGTGGCGCAGGAAGCTGCGCGCGAGGCCCGGTTCGGCATTGGCGGGATCGTCGATGCAGGCCAGGCCGTGCGCGGCGACATAGCCGGCCAGCGCACGTCGCGGCCGATCCAGCAGCGGCCGCCACAGCCAGCCGCCGGCGAACGCGCGCAGCGGACGCATGCCGCCGAGGCCTTCGGGTCCGGCGCCGCGCAGCAGTTTCAGCAGCACGGTCTCGGCCTGGTCGTCGCGGTGGTGCGCCAGCGCCAGCACGCCGCCTGCGGGCAGGGCGTCGGCGAATGCGGCATAGCGCGCCGTGCGCGCTGCCGCTTCGAGGCCGTCGCCGCGATCACGCGCCACGCGCACCCGAGCGATCGTCAGCGGCAGCTGCAGCGCGGCGCAGAGCGCGACGCAGTGCTCCGCCCACGCTGCGCTGTCGGCGTGCAGGCCGTGATCGACGTGGATCGCCGCAAGACCGCGCGCGCGCGCCTCGGGCAGCGCGGCCAGCGCATGCAGCAGCGCGCTCGAATCCAGGCCGCCGCTGAAACCGACGCGCAGCGGCCCGTCCGGCGCCGCGGCCAGCGCGGCGGCGAGATGCGTGCGCAGATCGGGGTCGGCCATGCGCGCATCACGCCAAAGCGGCGCCGCGAATGCAACTCGTGCGGTTGCCAAGCCGCGCCGGCTTGACCATCCTGCGCGTTCATCCGCAACTGAAACGACCCATGTCCCGCACGCTCGCCGAGTGGCTCGAATACCAGCAGCGCGTGCATCCGCGTGCCATCGAACTGGGGCTGGAGCGCGTGCGCGCGGTCTGGCAGCGTCTCGGCGCGCCGCGGCCGGCGCCGGTCGTGATCAGCGTCGGCGGCACCAACGGCAAGGGCTCCACGGTCGCTTTCCTGCAGGCGATGCTGGGTGCTTGCGACAAGCGCGTCGGCGCGTACACCTCGCCGCACCTGCTGCGCTACAACGAGCGCGTGTGGATCGCCGGCCGCGACGCCGACGACGCGGAGCTGTGCGGCGCCTTCGAACGCATCGAGGCCGCGCGCGGCGAGATCGCGCTGACCTATTTCGAGTTCGGCACCCTGGCCGCGCTGCTGCTGTTCGCCGAGGCGGCGCTGGATGTCGCCGTGCTCGAGGTCGGTCTCGGCGGCCGTCTCGATGCGGTCAACATCATCGATGCCGATGCCGCGATCGTGACCACGGTGGACCTCGACCATCAGGA
>JAJYMF010000069.1 GCA_021787175.1 Pseudomonadota bacterium
CGGCGGCCAGAATGCGCTGATCGCCGACTCCTCGGCGCTGCCCGAGCAGCTGGTCAAGGACGCGATCGCCTCGGCGTTCGATTCCGCCGGTCAGCGCTGCTCGGCGGCGCGCGTGCTGTTCGTGCAGGACGACGTCGCCGACAAGGTGATCGCGATGCTGGCCGGCGCCATGGCCGAACTCAAGGTCGGCGATCCCGGCCTGCTGTCCACCGACGTCGGCCCGGTGATCGACGAGGACGCGCGCAAGCTGCTGCTCGCGCACGCCGCGCGCATGGACCGCGAGGCGCACAAGATCGCCGAGGTCGCGCTGGACGACGCCTGCGCCCACGGCACCTTCTTCGCGCCGCGCGCCTACCTGATCCCGTCGCTGCGCATGCTCGAACGCGAGGTGTTCGGCCCGGTGCTGCACGTGGTGCGCTGGCAGGCCGGGCAGCTCGACCGGATCATCGCCGACATCAACGCCACCGGCTACGGGCTGACCTTGGGCATCCACAGCCGCATCGACACCACCGTCGAGCGCATCCGCCGCGACGTGCGCGTCGGCAACTGCTACGTCAACCGCAACCAGATCGGCGCGGTGGTCGGCGTGCAGCCGTTCGGCGGCGAAGGCCTCTCCGGCACCGGCCCCAAGGCCGGCGGCCCGCACTACCTCACCCGCTTCGCCAGCGAACGCGTGGTCAGCGTCAACACCACCGCGGCCGGCGGCAACGCCTCGCTGCTGACGCTGGGCGAATAAGCCCCGCCTTGCGGCAACAAAAAACCCTCCCCGCCTGGCGCGGGGAGGGTCGCGTGCAGGCCGATCAGAACTTGTAGGTGCCCGACAGCGCCAGCAGGTCCGCACTGTTGGTGAAATAACCCGTCAGCCGATCGCCGGTCGGACTCAACGTATTGATGTGCGAATCGCCGACGAACAGGTGGGCATAGCCGACGTTGACCTCGAAATTGTCCGTAGCCTTGTAGCCCAGGCCCAGCGACAACCAGCGGCGCGAGGCGTCGGGCACACGCGGGTCGCGGGTGAGCTGGTAGGTCGGCGTGCCGTCGACCGCGAGGCCGCCGCGCAGGGTCAGGCGGTCGGTCAGCTTGTAGTCGCCGCCGATCGAGAAGAAGTACGAGTCCGCCCAGTTGAAGACTTCGACCGACTGCGGCTGCGCCGGGTTGTTGAAGGTGACCGCCAGCTGCTTGAAGTTCGACCAGCCGGTCCAGTCGAGGTCGGCACCGGCGCTGAACTGGTCGTTGAACACGTGCCAGTAGCTCAGGCTGGCGAAGGCCGGCGTGGCGTAGTCGGTGCTGCCCCCGGTGTTGGTGAACAGCGAGGCCGTCAGCGGCGACTGCGCGAAGGCGCCCTGCACCGCCGGCGGCACCACGAAGGTGGCCTGGCCGTTGAGGTGATGCTTGATCTCGGCGTGGTAGTCGAAGGCCACCGTATCGGTGTCGGTGGGCTTCCACGACGCGCCCAGCTGCCAGCCCCATTTCCAGTTGTGCGCCTGCAGCTCGGCGTAGCCGTCGGCCGACTGCGGCAGGAACGCCGGCGCCGCCGCGGGCGCGAGGATGGCGCCGAAGTTGACCGCATTGCTGAGATCGGCGCTGGTGCGCTGCGCGATCAGGCTGCCGCCGACGGCAAGGCTGTCGGTGACCTTGTACGACACCGAGAAGGTGGCATCGATCGACTGCAGCTTGGAGAACAGCGCGCTGTAGCGGCCGACCCAGCCGTTGTTCCACTGGGTCTGGAAGCCGAACGGCGCCGAGACCGCCGCGCCCACGCTCCACTGGTCGTTGATCGGCATCGAGAAGAAGAACGCCGGCACCGGGATGGTGGTGCCGCCGTTGCCGCCGTTGCCGCCGGTCAGCGGCCGGCCCATCGCGTCGGTGCCGCCGCCGTGGAAATGGGTGCTGAAGTCGATCGCGGTGACGTCGGCCTGGAACTGCGCGCCCTTCAGCCATGCCATCGCCGCGGGATTGTTGACCACCACGGACGCGTCATCGGGCGCCGCGGTGGCGCCGGCAAAGGCGCGGCCGAGCGATTTGGCGCTGTTTTCCTTCAGCTGGAAGGCACTGGCGGCGGCCTGCTGCGGCAGCGCCAGTGCGCCGGCCACGGCCAGCACGAGGGCGCCGAAGGCAAGCGGCCGCGCGGCGCGGCGGAGGCGGGATTCGGTATGGGACATGCGCATGCTCCTGAGGGCTCGTGCAAAGGATCTTGTCGTTGAAGTCGCGGCTTCGAAACGTTTGTTTAACGCCGCGCGGCGCAACTCTGGACGCGCGCCCGCGGCGATGCAAGTGCAGGTGCAGCATGGCCTTGCGAGGCCATACGCTGCCGCACGGCAGACGCGGGCGCGAAGGCGCCGGCGAGGATTGCCGGGCGCCGAGCGCACGAAGTCCGCAGTGCACGCGCGGCACGCGCGAGCTTGTCCGCGCTCCGTATACTCCGGCATCGAAATCGCTCGCGCGGAGAGCCGCCCCGCCATGCCCCGTCCGCATCCGGATCGCCCCGCACTGCTGCGTGCACTCGCCGGTTTCGTGCCGGCGTGGCTGCTGGCGGCGCTGGCCTTGCCGGCCGCACAGCCGCTGATCCTGCTGCCGCTGCTGCTCGCCGATGCGCTGGCGCTGGCCGCGGCCTGTCACGCGCTGGGGTTCGGCTTCGGACCCGGCCAGCACCGGGCCTGGTTGCGCAGCGTGCTGACCGCATCAATGGCGTTCGTGCTGTACACCGCCGTGGTGTTTGCGCTGACCGCGTGGCCGCTGCTGCGCCTGCTGACGGCGCCCAGCCTCGGCGCGGCGCTGCTGCTGGCGACCGCGCTGGTGGTCGCGCTGGCGCTGCTGTGGCCGCTGTGGCCGGTGTTCGGGCTGTGCTACCTGTGGGATGACGCTTATGCCGGCGCCGAGAGCGTCGGTTCCGCCGGCGCCGCGCTGTCGCGCTGCATCGCGTTCGCGCATCATCTGACGCGCGCGTCCGACCGCTTCATGGCGCTTTTCGTCCCGGCTGCACTGGCTCTGCTGATGCTGAGCTTCGGCGCGCTGTCGCTGAGCGCCCTCGGTGGCGTGCTGCCGCCGGAACTGCACACCGCAGCGCTGGTGCTGTATGCCGTGCTGCTGCCGCCGGCCAGCCTGCTGCTGGCCAACCGCACGCTCAAGCTGATGTGGGTGCATCCGCGCGAGGGCGCCGTCGAGGCCCCGGCCGCGACGGCGCCACCGCTGCTGACCGCCGCCGAGCAGGCGCCCGGCGCGCGCGAGGCGGCGCTGCTGGAAGCGGCGCGGCATGGCGAAGTCGATCGCGCGCTGGCCCTGCTGGAAGCCGGCGCCGATGCCAATGCCGCGCCGGCCGAGGGCGCGCGCGATCGCCGTCCGGCGCTGCAGCTGGCGGCGCTGCTGCCGGACACGCGCCTGCTGCGCGCGCTGATCGCCCGCGGCGCCGCGGTCAACCGCACCGAGGGCGGTGTCAGCGCGCTGCTCGCGGCCTGTCGCGACAGCTGGCACGGCCGCGCCGAAGCGGTGATGACCCTGCTGGCGAACGGCGCCGATCCGCGTCAGGTCGACGCCGAGGGCCGCACGCCGCTGCACGGCGCGGTGCTGTCCGGCGATCCCGGCGTGGCAGCCATGCTGCTCGATGCCGGCGCGCCGGTGGATGCGCTCGATCGCGCCGGCCAGAGCCCGCTGGCCGCCGCCTGCCGCGCCGCCAACTGGACGCTGGCGGCGTTCCTGCTCGAACACGGCGCGCGTCCGCAGCCCGCGGATGGCGAGCCGGTGCTGGTCGCCGCGGCCGGCATCGCCGAAGACGACGTCGCCGGCGTGCGCCTGTTGCTCAAGCATCGCGCCGACGCCAACGCCCGCGATCGCCTCGGCCGTACCGCGCTGATGACCGCCGCGCTCGAGGGCCACGCCGCGATCGTGCGCGCGCTGCTGGCGGCCGGCGCCGATGTCGCGCTCAGCGACCGCAACGGCACCACCGCGCTGATGGAAGCCGCGCGCGCCGGAGCGCACGCCGTGCTGATGGCGCTGGCCGAAGCGCGCCCCGACGCCGCCGCCCGCGACGCCCATGGCCGCGACGCGCTGATCCTCGCCTGCCAGTCGCCGCGCAGCCACGCCGACACCGTGCGCGCGCTGCTCGCGCTGGGCGCCGATCCGCACTGCACCGCAGCCGATGGGCGCAGCGCGCTGGACCACGCCGCCGGCGCCGGACGCTGGGATCTGGTCGCGGTACTCGATCCCGACACGCCGCTGCCGGCCAGCCTGGCCGGCGCCGCCGAGCCGGAGCCGGGCGCGGATACGCCGGAACACCTGCAGGATGCGCTGCGCTTCGGCCACTGGGCCGTGGTCTCGGCCTTCGCCGGCCGCGTGCGCGACTGGCCGCCGGCACAGCGCGCCTCGCTCTATCGCGATCTGTGCGGCCCGGGTCACGACGCCGCGCGACGCTGGCTGCTCGATCACGGTCTCGACGCCGAGGCGATGCTGGCCGATGGCGTGCGCCTGTTCGACGCCCTGCTCGAGCGCCTGCCCGACAGCGCCGAGGCGATCGAGGATCTGCTCCATGCCGGCGCCACACCGGCCGGCGCCGGCCGCCTGGCGCGCGCGCTGACCCATCTGGACGGCGCGCCGCAGGGCGCCGCGCTGGCGCCGGCCCTGCTGGAACGCGGCGCCGATCCCTTCGGCGCCGATCCCGGCGGGCACACGCCGCTGCAGCTGGCAGCGGCCACCGGCCAGTTGCAGACACTGCAGTCGCTGCTGGCGCGCGGCTGCGATCCCAATGCGCGCGATCCCGCCGGTCGCACGCCGCTGCACGCCGCGCTGGGGCGCCCGGCCAGCGCCGCGCTGCCGCTGGTGCGCGCGCTGATCGCCGCCGGCGCCGATCCCGAGATCGCCGCAGGCAACGGCGAGACGCCGCTGGGACTGGCGCTGGCGCAGGGTGATCCGGTGCTGACGCGCTGGCTGCGCTGGAACGGCTGGGCGCTGCCGCGGCGACCGCTGCGCGCGGAGGATCTGCCGGCCGCTGCGGCCTGCGGCGATCTCGACGCCGTGCAGCGCCTGCTCGAACTCGGGTTTGCGGTCGACAGCCGAGACGCGCAGGGCGCCAGCGCGCTGCTGCGCGCCTGCGGCGCCGGCCAGCGCGCGGTCGCCGAACACCTGCTGGCGGCGGGGGGCGATCCCGCGCTGGTGGCGAACGGCGGCGCCAGCTGCCTTGCCGCGGCGGTCAGCGCGCGCCGCGAAACGCTGGTGGACCTGCTGCTGGCGCGCGGCGCCGGCGTCGATCAGCGCCTGCCCGGGGCGGCCACCGCGCTGATGCTGGCCGCGGCGCTGGGTTTCCCGGAAATCCTCGAGCGCCTGCTCGCCGCCGGCGCCGACCCGCACGCCCGCGATGCGCAGGGCCAGACCGCCCTGCACGCCGCCGCGCGCTTCGCCTTCGGCAGCCGCGACAGCCTGCGCGCGCGCCGCGTCATGGATGCCCTGCTCAAGCGCGGTGCCGACGCCGACGCCGGCGACCACAGCGGGCTGACGCCGCTGCTGCTGCTGATCGGCGCGCACATGCGTCCGGGCGCCGACTGCGATGCGACCCACCTCGGCGCGCTGCTGCCGCTGCTGCTGGACGCCGGCGCGACGCCGGCCGCTGCCGACCACCGCGGCGTCAGCGCGCTGCACGCCTGCGCGATGCATGCGCTGCTGGGCCCGGCGCGCGCGCTGCTGCTGCGCGGCGCGGCGCGCGACGTGCTCGACGGTTTCGGCCGCAGCCCGGCCGACGTCGCGCACCTGCTCGGCTACAGCGACCTCGCGCTGGAACTGTCCACGCGCGCGCTGCCGACGGTCAGCCAGACCCTGCGGCGTCCGGCGACGCCTTCGGAGTGATCGCCTCGTCGTCGTCGCTGGCGTCCGCCGCGAACAGCGACTCCAGCTCCAGCAGCGCCTCGCGCGCGTTCTGGATCAGCGCCGCCTCGTCGTCGTAGACCAGATACTGCGCGCGCAGCATCGCCTCGTCGTGCTCGCGAAAGCGCGCGATGTGGGCGTCGGCGGTGGCGGCGTCCAGGCCCAGCGCGCGCAGCACGTCGCGGGTCATCTCGAGGCTGGAGTGGAAGGTCTCGCGCACCACCATCGGCACGTTGAGGTCCATCAGCCGGAACGCGTGCTGGCGGTTGCGTGCGCGGGCGACGATGCGCAGATGCGGAAACAGCCGGCGCACGATGCGCGCGGTGCGGATGTTGGTCTCGGGATCGTCGGTGGCGAGCACGAAGATCTCGGCGCGGTCGGCCTGCGCCGCGCGCAGCAGCTCGGGGCGCGAGGGATCGCCAAAAAAAATCTGCGTGCCGAAGCGGCGCGAAATCTCCACCTGCTCGATCGAATGCTCCAGCGCCACGAACGGAATGCGGTGCGCGCGCAACACGCGCGCCACGATCTGGCCGACGCGGCCGAAGCCGGCGATGATCACCCGCGGCGCGTCGGTCTCGATGGTGTCGAACGGCCGCGCCGGCGCCTGATCCAGCCGCCGCGCCAGCCACCCCGCCGCGGCCACCAGCAGCGGCGTCAGCGCCATCGACAGCGTGATCACCAGCACCAAAAGCGACTGCTGCGCGCGCTCGAGCAGATGGCGGTCGCCGGCGATCTTGAACACCACGAAGGCGAACTCGCCGCCGCCGGCCAGCAGCGCGGTCAGGCGCAGCGCGGCGATCGCGTCGATGCGTCCGGCCAGACGCGCCAGCGGCCACAGCAGCGCACCCTTGACCGCCAGCAGCAGCAGCACCAGGCCCGCGACGATCAGCGGCTCGCGCAGCAGCAGGCCGAGGTTGGCCGACATGCCGACGCTGATGAAGAACAACCCCAGCAGCAGGCCCTTGAACGGCTCGATCTGCGCCTCGAGCTCGTGTCGGTATTCGGAGTCGGCCAGCAGCACGCCGGCCAGGAACGCGCCCAGCGCCATCGAGATGCCGGCCAGCTCCATCAGCCACGCGGTGCCGATCACCACCAGCAGCGCGGTGGCGGTGAATACTTCGGCGACGCGGGTGGCGGCGACGGCGCGAAACAGCGGACGCAGCAGCAGGCGGCCGACGACGATCACGGCGACGATCACCCCGACCGTGCGCGCCAGCGCCGGCAGGTTCGGCAGCGCGGTATGGCTGGCGGCGGCGCCGGCCAGCAGCGGGACCGCGGCGATCAGCGGGATCGCGGCCAGGTCCTGGAACAGCAGCACGGCGAAGCCGAGACGGCCATGTGCGCTGCCCAGCTCCTTGCGTTCGGCCAGCACCTGCAGGCCGAACGCGGTCGACGACAGCGCCAGGCCCAGTCCCACCACGATCGCAGCGGCGGTGCCGAGGCCGAAGGCCAGATGCGCCAGCCCACCGATCGCCAGCGCCGCGGTCGCCACCTGCGCCAGACCGGCGCCGAACACCGCGCGCCGCATCACCCACAGCCGCTGCGGCGACAGCTCCAGACCGATCACGAACAGCAGCAGCACCACGCCCAGCTCGGACAGCTGCGCCACGCGCGCATCGTTGGGTACCAGACCCAGCAGCGACGGTCCGATCAGCACGCCGCCGGCGAGATAGCCGAGCACCGCGCCCAGCTGGAAACGGCGCGCCAGCGGCACCATCAGCACCGTGGCCAGCAGGAACACCACTGCCGATTGCAGGAACAGGTGTTGGTTCACGCGCCGTCCTCGCGGCCGCAGCGATGGCCGTGGCGTCACTTTACCGCGAGCGCGCGGTCGCCCCTTCTTGGCTGCGCTGCTGCTTGGGCACGCCGGGCACGTTGTGCGCAGGTTTTCGTCGAAACGCTCCCATACTCGTTTGCGTCGAGCAGGCTTTTGCACGCCGCCTGGTTCCGCTCGGCTGCGACGGGGATTCGCTGCGCACCCGTTCAAACCACCGTCTTCGCTCGCCTGCGGCGCCTTGATTCTGTTGTCACCTTGAGCCCAGCGAAGGGTCTGTGCAGCGAAGCGTCTGACGTTTGCGGTGTCATCGGCACACCGCCCCGTTCCGCTCGGCTGCCGCCGCTGCTTTCAAGCTTCCACTCGCCTGCGGCGCCTGGATTCTGTTGTCATCCTGAGCAACGCGAAGGATCTGTGCAACCAAGCATCCGGCCTCGGCCGCGATGTCAGCACACCGCCCCGTTCCGCTCGGCTGCCGTCGAGCGGGCCACTTTCTTTTGAAAGAAAGTGGCCAAAGAAACGTCCCCCTGCGGTCGCGCCCGCTGCGCGGGTTCGCGGCCGCCTGCGGGGCGCGCCGATCGCCATCCCTGGCGTGCGGCGCGCGAGCGCATCCCATGCGCTCGCCCTGCGGGCTGATCCCTTCGGCGTCCGCCGCGCCGAAGGGGGTGAAAAGCCGCAGAGCAAACGCTCGCCCACGGGCGCGGAAGATCAAGAGCGGGTACGTAGCAACCATCCGTCCCTGGAGCGGCATCTCCGGCCCGGCCTTCCATGGCCGGGCGTTCACGGGCTGGCGCCCGTTCACCCCTCGCGGCGGTGCGGCGCCGGCCGAAAGGTCCGCAGGAGGGCGCGAGGGATCGCGCCTCTGCCGCGCCGGTGCACGGATGCACCGTCGCGGCACCGGCCGGCGTCGCACGCACCCGCCGGGCCAACGGCCCAAGGGCGCCGCGCGGGGGACGCCTTTCTTTGGTTCCTTTCTTTGGCAGCGCAAAGAAAGGGACCCGCTCGGTGGCAGCCGAGCGGAACCGGACGATGTGCCGCAGCCGCGCCCGCAATCAGGCTCTTCGCTGGGCTCAAGGTGACAACAGAAGACAGGTGCCGCAGCCGAGCGGCGCCGGCCGGTGCCGCATGCACCCGTGCAGCGGGCGCCGCGCGGGGTGGCCTTCTCTTTGGTGACCTTTCTCTTGGCCAAACAAGAGAAAGTCACCCGCTCGCCGCAGGCGAGCGGAAGCTGTGCACTTGCACGCTCAGCGCGAATCGCGCAGCCAGCGCGCTGCGTCCAGCGCGTAGTAGGTCAGGATGGCGTCGGCGCCGGCGCGCTTGATGCAGGTCAGCGCCTCCAGCGCGCAGGTGCGCTCGTCGATCCAGCCGTTCTGCCCCGCGGCCTTGAGCATCGCGTACTCGCCGCTCACCTGGTAGACGAAGGTCGGCGCGCCGAAACGCTCCTTGACCCGGCGCACGATGTCGAGATATGGCAGGCCGGGCTTGACCATCACCGCGTCGGCGCCTTCTTCGAGATCGAGCGCGACCTCGCGCAGCGCCTCGTCGCTGTTGGCGATGTCCATCTGGTAGGTGTGCTTGCCGCCCTTGCCGAGATTGCCGGCGGAGCCGACCGCGTCGCGGAACGGGCCGTAGAAACTCGAGGCGTACTTGGCCGAGTAGGCGAGGATGCGCGTGTGGATGCGACCGGCGGCCTCGAGCGCGCTGCGGATCGCGCCGATGCGCCCGTCCATCATGTCCGAGGGCGCGACGAAGTCGATGCCCGCCGCAGCCTGCGCCAGCGCCTGCTTGATCAGCGCCGCGATCGTGGGCTCGTTCATCACGTAGCCCGACGCATCGATCAGGCCGTCCTGACCGTGCGTGGTGTAGGGGTCGAGCGCGACGTCGCCGATCAGGCCCAGCTCCGGGTGGCTCTGCTTGAGTGCGCGGATGGCACGCTGCATCAGTCCGTCCGGATTCCATGCCTCGCGCGCGTCCTCGCTCTTGACCGCGTCGCCCGGCGCCGGAAACAGGGCCAGCGCCGGGATGCCGGCGGCGAGGCAGTCACCGGCAAGCCGCTGCAGGCGGTCGACCGAGAGACGCGCGACCCCCGGCATCGAGGGTATCGGTTCACTGCGATCCTGCCCCTCGCAGACGAAGGCGACCATGATCAGGTCGGCCGGGGTCAGCACCGTCTCGCGCATCAGCGCACGCGAGAAGGCGTCGCGGCGCATGCGCCGCAGGCGCGTGGCGGGATAGGCCATGGGGAAACGCTCCACGCGATCGGGAGCGCCATTCTAGCGTCGGCTTTCAACGCCGCGTCCCGGCCCGCCACGCAGGCGGGCCGGGACGCCCGATGCCGCCCGACTCAGCCGTGCGCCGGCTCGTTGTCGGTGGCGCGGTAGAACCGCACCAAATTGGCGTGCAGCTGCTCGAGCGAGGGCAGGTGCTCGTAGAGCATGTGCCCGCAGTCGTAGAACTTGAAGCTGATGTTGCTGCGCAGGTCGGGCGGCAGGCCCATGTGATCGACGGTGTACTCGGTGGCGTAGAACGGCGTCGCCAGATCGTAGTAGCCGTTCTCGACCTCGACCTTGAGATGCGGATTGGTGCGCATCGCCTCGGCGAGATCCGGGGCGACGTTGGTGAAGCCCGGCCAGTTGAAGCGGCGGCCGGTGTTGTGCTTCCAGTCCCAATCCTTGCCGACGGTGTCGCTGAGTATCTCGTAGTGGCGATCCTCGCCGAACTTCAGCGTCTGGCGCACGTAGCGGTTGAAGGCGGCAGTGTACGGCCCGGTGATGGCGTCGCTCTGCGGATCGTTCATGGCGTACTCGCCGAGCAGATCGGCGGCGGCGCCGGAATAGCGGCCGTCCAGACGGCCGGTGACCAGACCGCGATTGCGCTGCAGCTCGGCCATGAACTGGAACAGGCTGACGCGCAGGTCGGCCTTCTCGAGGTAGTCCGGCTTGAGACCGGTGTACTGCGCCAGCCTGGCGATGACCTCCGCCTTCTGCGCCGGCGCCAGCTTGTCGCCCTGCATCAGCGCGCTGGCGTATTCGCCGCCCGCGAAGGCGCGCACCTGGGCGAGATAGCCGGCGAGATCGGCCGGGCACTGCACCACCTTGTGGTAGCAGGCGACCGCGGCGTAGCTGGGCAGGAAGGTGATGTAGGGAAGGTCGTTGCCCGGATTGAAGCTGGCGGTCTCGAAGTTGAGGATCGACGACAGCAGCAGCACGCCATTGAGATCGATGCCGTCCTGCTCGAGATCGTTGGCCAGCACCGCCGAGCGCGTGGTGCCGTAGCTCTCGCCCAGCAGGTACTTGGGCGAGTTCCAGCGGTCGTTGCGGCTGAGGTAGTCGTAGATGAACTGGGCGAAGGCCTTGCCGTCGGCGTCCACGCCGTAGAAGTCCTTGGGCGTGCCGACGCCGCCGTGGGCCTTGTCGAGGATGCGGCTGAAGCCGGTGCCCATGGCGTCGATGAAGACCAGATCGCTGGCATCGAGCAGCGAGTACTGGTTGTCGATCACCTGGTACGGCGCGGGCGCGGTGTGGTGGGCGTCGCCGCTGATCACCCGCACCGGACCGAAAGCGCCCATGTGCAACCACACCGACGACGAACCCGGGCCGCCGTTGTAGAGAAAGGTGATCGGCCGGCGCGACGGGTCCGACACGCCGTCCCTGACGTAGGCGACGTAGAACATGCTGCCGGTGGGCTTGCCGGTCTTGTCCTTGAGCACGAGGGTGCCGGCCGTGGCGGTGTAGCCGATGCGCTGGCCGTTGACGGTGACGCTGCCGCGGGTGACCGACTTTTCGTCCTTGGGCGGCGCCACCGTAGCGGCCTCGGCCTTGGCTTCGTCGGCCTTGGGCGGCGGCGCATCGGCGGCGAACGTCGCCGCGCCGAACGTCAGCATGGCAGTGGCGCAGAGCAGGACGAGGATTCGCTTCATGGGCTGGCTCACGGAGAGTTGGAGGTACCGCAGCACAGGGTGCGGACGCGGTGCATCGGGTTGTCAGACCGCCTCGCCGACGTCGGGTTCCCGGGACTGATGGCACTGGCCGTCGGCGGCGGAATCACGGTCGTGTTGCGCGCCCCCCCGGGAGCGATGGAGACTCGCGCTCTCTGATGCGATCTGCCCGCGTGCCGCGGGCGGCGCCGGCACCGATCTCCGCCATGCACCCACCCGTTCCCGCCGATGCCCCGACCCTGCAGCACGCCGGCCTGCTGCTGCGCAGCGGCCAGTACGCGCAGGCGCGCAGCGTGCTGGAAGAACTGGTCCGCCGCCAGCCGGCACAACTGCAGGCACACTGGCTTCTGGGCGGCGCCTGTCAGGAAGGCGGCGACCCGGCCGCCGCCGAGCGCGCCTTCCGCGCCGTGCTGGCGCTGGACGCTCGCTGGGTACCGGCACGGGTAGCGCTGGGCGAGCTGCTGGCACGCAGCGGCCGCGCAGACGAAGCCGAGCGCGAACTGCGCCGGGCGCATGCGGACGATCCGCGTTTCCCGCGCGCGGCGCTGAGCCTGGCGCAGCTGCTGCTTGCCGGCGAACGTGCGGCCGAGGCACTGCACATCACCGCGTCCGCGCTGGCCGTCGGCGCCGGCGACGCCGAACTGCTCGGCGCGCACGGCTATGCCCTGCAGAAGCTCAAGCGCCACGACGAGGCGATCGCGGCCCTGCAGCGCGCCGCACAACTCGCGCCGCAGAGCGCGCGCGCCGAACATGACCTGGCGCTGGCCCTGCATCAGACCCGGCGCAACGAAGCCGCGGCGGCGGCGGCACAGCGCGCGCTGGCCAAGGGCAGCGACCTGGCCGAGACCTGGGGCCTGCTGGGCCGCGCGCTGGCGGCGCTCGACCGCTTCGACGCGGCGGAAGCGGCGTTTCGTGCAGCGATCGCGCGGCGCGGCGATTTCGTCGAGGCGCAGCAGGATCTCTCGCAACTGCTCTGGCTGCGTCACGGCGATCTGTCGATCGCCACGGCCGTGCTCGATGCGGCGCTCGCGATCGATCCCGCGCAGCCGAAGCTGCTGGCGGTCAAGGCCGCCCTGCATACCGGCGCCGGCGATCATGCCGGCGCGCACGCGCTCTTCGCCCGCGCCGCGGCGCTGCCCGATGCCCACGCCGATGTGCTGCTCGGCGCCGCCGTGACCGCGCTGCACAGTGACCGCTCCGCGGCACTGGCGTTCGCACGTCGCGCCGACGCACTGGCGCCGAACGACGACTCGGTGCAGGCCGCGCTGTGCGACATCCTGATCGCCTACGGCGAACTCGCCGACGCCGAGCCGCGCATCGCGGCGCTGCAGCAGCGCTTTCCGCACGACCAGCATCTGCGCGCCCTGCAGGCCACGATCTGGCGCCTGCGCGGCGATCCCCGCTACGGCGTGCTGTACGACTATCCGAACATGGTCCGCAGCTACACCATCGACACGCCGCCGGGCTGGCCGGACCTGGCGAGCTATCTGCGCGATCTCGCCGCGGCGTTGCGGCGCCGCCACACCACCTATGGCCATCCGCCGGACCAGTCACTGCGCGGAGGCAGCCAGACGCTGGAAAATCTCGCCGCCGCCGACGACCCGTTGATCAAAGCGTTCTTTCGCGCCATCGACCGCCCGATCCGCGAGCACATGGCCGGGCTGGGCCACGGCGACGATCCGCTACGCGCGCGCAACAGCGGCGCCTACCGGCTCAGCGGCAGCTGGTCGGTGCAGCTGCGTCCCAACGGCTTCCACGTCGATCACTTCCACACCGACGGCTGGCTGTCGTCGGCGTGCTACATCGAATTGCCGGACGCGGTGCACGGCGATGGGCACGAGGGCTGGATCAAGTTCGGCCAGCCCGGCCTGGCGCTGGAACCGCCGCTGCCGGCCGAGCATTTCGTCAAGCCCGAGCCGGGCCTGCTGGTACTGTTCCCATCCTACATGTGGCACGGCACCGTGCCGTTTCCGGGCACGCAGACGCGACTGACGATCGCCTTCGACGTGGTCCCGGCCTGAGCGTGCTTCGCGGGGGAACCCTTCGCGCATGGCGCGACAACATGTCGTGTGCATCGTGGTGCCTGGCACGCGCAGCGGCGCGGCCGCGAACTTCCCGCCGTGATCGCGGTCTTCGAACGCGCCGCCGATGCGCCCGCCGGGCCACTCCGGCATGCGTGATGCATGTCTTGTGATCGCGCGCACGGCCGGCGAGACCAATTCAGCCTAGGTTGTTGCCGTTAGTTTAGGGTTAAGGCATGCTCGCGCCTGTAGCAGCAACGGCCAGATAGCGAACAGTCTCGATATGTCACTCGATCTAGCGCATTCAACTCATTGATTAAAAATCATGCCGCTCACTCTGATCGCCTTGTTCTGCCTGGTCCTGACGGTCGTCGCGCTGTCCGTCAAGCGCATCCCCGAGGGCCAGGTGTATTCCCTGCACCGCCTCGGCCGCCCGGCGCGTCTGCTCACGCCGGGCACGCATATGGTGTTGCCGCTGCTGGAACGGGTGGCGCACAAGATCAGCCTGACCGGACGCACGCTGCGGCTGGACGAGACGCTGGCGATCGGCGCGGCACCGCGCGCGGTGCACGCCACGCTGTACTGGCAGGTGCTGGATCCGGCGCGGGCCGAAACCGTGATCGAGGGTGCCGACGCGCTGATGCGCGCACGCGCGCAAACGGCGCTGCTGGCGATCGATCCGGACGCTCCCGCGCGCGAGCGCAACGCAGCGCTTAAGTTGGCGTTGAACGCAGTCCTGCAGGCGCACGGACTGCTGGTGACGCGCATCGACGCCGAACTCGACTGACGGCGCCGGCCATCGCGGTGAAACGGGGCCCGCCGCGTGCGGGCCGCGTGCGTTCGGACTGGATTTCACCGCGATGCGCCGGGATACTGCACGGCCCGTCGCGGCCGGCTGCCGCAGGAGACAGGCATTCCGGCCCGCGCGGCGCTCAAACAGCAGCTCACGACCGGACTCGACGCGCTGGCGCTGGCGCTGCCGGATGCGGCCGTCGAACGCCTGCTCGACTACATCGCCCTGCTCGAGCACTGGAACGGCAGA